>NZ_LZEJ01000005.1:0-104704 GCF_001704375.1 Alishewanella sp. HH-ZS
CAGATCAAGTCTGAGCTAGTACACATAATATTAACAACAAACCAATGGAATAGCTCATTTCCACTCCCCATCACACATTACTCTTACAGATCTAAATTTCTACCTTAAAAACATCAATGAAATCGTAAGGACTTGATATTGACACAAATCGGTGGCGAGCATTGCCCGCCATCACTTACATATCCACAGCATGCGCAGCAAAAGGGAGAGAAAATAAATACCAAACATCAGAAATTTAAGCGGTAGCGGCCCTCAGCGTCGGGTGCGCCAACGAACTGCATCGCCTGATGCACCTCAGCCGGCAACTCTGCCGCTGGTTTCAGGGTGCCGCTAACCTGCAGTTTACCGGCAGCATTAACCGTTGCCCTTACGTCTAACGCCAGAATATTGGCCGGATCGGTAATCAGCACCGGTTGTTGCTGTTCACACTCGAGGCGGGCATTAAACTGCTGCAGTTGCAACCAGGTACCTGTCGGCGGCTGCAGGCTGGCATCAAACCAGCTGAGCTGGCCAGCAAGGGTCTGGCAACGGCCACTTTGCAAAGTCAGACGCTGAATATCCAGCACTAACTCGCCGCCGGCCTGCACCGGCATCGGCAATTGCAGTAATGGCAGCAATAAAGGTACCGGCAGTTTAATCAGGCTGGAATGCACACTGATACCCGCCGGCGTGGCCCAGACCCGGGCCTGCAAATAGGGTTGCTGATTTTGCTGCACACTACCGGATT
The DNA here is from genome assembly GCF_001704375.1 of Alishewanella sp. HH-ZS. Lineage (NCBI taxonomy): Bacteria > Pseudomonadati > Pseudomonadota > Gammaproteobacteria > Alteromonadales > Alteromonadaceae > Alishewanella > Alishewanella sp. HH-ZS. The sequence goes on from NZ_LZEJ01000005.1 coordinate 728, forward strand.
GCAGTGCCAGATCTAAGCGTAAGCGCAGTAATGACCAGGGATTAAGCTGCCAGTTCAGTTCATTTAACTGCAGTTGCTGGAAGCGCAGCTGTTGCACCTTCCCCTGCCACAGGGTGCCCGTAACCTGACCCAGTTGCAGTTGTGGCGGCAAGCTCACCAGCTTTAACCACCAGGCTGCCGGCGTTAATACCAGCATAAACAGCAAGTAGGCAACCAAGCCCAGTGCGGCCAAAGGCCAATGTTGTTTCATACTACTCAATCACCATTCTGCGAACTCTGACAATACCGGCCTTATCTGTTGCGGCAACGTCTACCTGCACCAGCCGCACCCCGTTCTGATAGTACAGCTGATGCAACCAGGGCAACAATTGTTCGAACGCCACATCTTCCAGTACCAGTTGCAACTGCTCATTCTGCGGCTGCATCCGGCTAACCCGGATATTAAAGCTTCGGGCACTGGTGCTGATAATTTGCGACAAGCTGCCACCGCTGCGTGCCGTTACCGTGGCGCCCTGCAACAACGGAGCCGCCTGTTGTAACGCCTGCAGCTGTTGCTGCACCTGTTGAATTGCTACTGCGTTGCGCGCCTGTGCCTGGTGCAGTGGTTGCCACAACAGCCAGTAAAAGGCGCCGAGCAACAGCACAGGAACACAGAGTAACAGCAGTTGTTGTTCGCGTTGCGCTAAACCTTGCCACCAGAGCAGCACCCGTTGTTTCATACCTTACCCCGCATTACTACTGTGCCCTGTACCCGGCTGCCATCGTTGCTCAGCGCGCCCTGCTCTATGCTATAGCCGGCTTGCTCCAGCACGGTTTTTAACTGTTCAAAACTCTGAAAACCTGCAGCACTGGCTGAAAAGCGTAACTCATGCCGCGCCGCGTCATAGCGCAGTGAGTCAAGCTTCACATCCGGCAAGCCTTCCAAGCGTTGCTGTAGCGCCTGTAATTGCACAAAGAAATTCTGCTCGTTAGGTCCGACGCCGGCAGCCTGTAACTTCTGCTGTAACTGGCGGTTTAAATTCACGATCCGCTCACCCGGGAACAGCTGCAGATAATTAGTTTGCAGCTCGGCGGTCAATTGCGTCAGCTGCCGTTGCTGCTGCCAGACACCGATACCCAGCTGTAACAGATAGGCCAGCAGCAAGCCGCCAGCCAGGGCGGCACTGAGTCGCCATTGCTGCCAGGTTTTGTTCTGAGGCTTTTTCGGAGTATAGGGGCCTTGTAACAGGTTGAAACTGGTCGCAGTCAGGCCTCTGGCCAGTAAGGCCAGGGGTAACTCCGGAGCGGCAGCCTGATGTGGCTGGACAATATGTTCAGGCCAGGGACTGTACGTTGTCAGTTGTGGCAGAGCAGCCAACGCCAGGTAGTCCTGCCACCAGGCACTGTCGATCGCTGTTGCCTGCCAGCTGTCCAGTCGCAGTAACCATTGCTGTTGCAGTTCAATACAAGCCGGTAATGTATCAGCTGGTAGTAATAACGCATCTGGCAGCATCCGGCTAACATTAAAGCCTGCCTGTTGCAACCAATCTAACCATTGCTGCAAACGTTCGCGCTGGCAAATCGCAACCTGCTGCCGGTACTGCCCCTGCTGCAGTTCAGCCTGTCCGTGCGCAATAAAAAGCTTATCAATATCTTCAGCCTGCTCTTCTTCCAGCATATAGGGCAGCGCCTGCAGTAACTGACGGTTCGGTTTGGCCGGTAAGGTCACCGTTTTCAGTACCACATCTGCGGCCGGTACCAGCGCGATAACGTTGCGCCGTCCCAGCCGCTCGGCCAGCGCGGCTAGCGCCGCCACACCGGCAACCTCGCCACTGGCTATGATGTCTGCGGTTAGCGGTGCATAGACCAGCCAGCTGATTGGTTGTTCAGGCTGACTGGCCAGCCGGATTAGTAGTTGTTCATTCACCCCTGGCCTCCAAAGCGCCGGGCCAAAACCCTGATGGCATTATTTTCTTCTCGTTTAAATAGTGTACTTTGCTGAAAACCACTTTCCTGATAAGCCGTCGTTGCCTGTAACCGGAAATACTCGGATTTGACGGCCAGTGCCGCCTTCACATCGGCCGGCACTGTCAGCCCGGCCAGCGCCGGGCTTTGTAGAAAACTTTCTACATCGGTGTAGCCCTGCTCCGGCCGGTTTAATACCGCATCCTGCGCCTGAGTTTCGGTCATCTCCGGTAGCAGCGCCTGTAACAGGACGGCGCTTTGCTCCGTTAACGTATTCACATTCAGCAGCAATACATCGTTTTCCGGCAGCACGCAAATATAAGGCAGCAGTAATTGATAATCTGCCGGCGTCAGATCGAGGATTAACCGCAGTTCAGTCTCCGACACCATCAAGCTGTTGGCGGTATAATAGGGAAATAACAAGGCGGCATAATCGTCCTGTTCCGCGCCCCCGGCAGAATTCAGAATACCATCCTCGTCCAGCCAATCACTGAGCCGCGCCGTCAGATTCTCGGCCGGCATACTGAGATCGGCTGCCACCAGCTCCAGTAAACGCAGGAAGGTGCGCTGCGCCAGCGTCTGCACCTGACCTTGTTGCCGGTCTGGTTGTTTTTGCAACGCATTCAGGTTAAAGCAACTGTTCAGATCACGGATTTCTCCGGCGATCTGGCCGTCATCCACCATAAAGCTCGCGCCCTGCTGCGCCCAATCCTGCCCCAGATGCACCACATCCTGCCCTTGCAACGAACGACGCAACAACACCCGGGTAAAGGCTTCTGCCCCCATTGCATACCAAAACGCCTGCTGCTGTTGCTGCAAATTCTGTTGCCGTTGTATTTGCAACTGCAAGCGGCCACTCATCTCAACCGCCAGCACGACCACAATCGCCACGATCAAGAGTACGGTGATTAAGGCTGCGCCTCCTTGTGACCGCGGATAGCATCTGTTCATTCAGCACCCCGCCACAAGCCATCCGGCAACACGTATAAGCGCTCAATTTCACCCAGCTGTTGTTGCTTTAGCGTGACCTTCACCGCCTGCGGTAAATACTGATGATGCCAACGCTCTTCCCAGCGTTCGTTATACCAGTATTCAATTGCAAAGGCCTCAACACCGTCCAGTAACATCTGCTGTTGCGGCTCAGTGTCATTGACCGCGTCGACGTATAAGGTAAACAAACGTTGTAATTGCCCGTCTTGCAGGCGATAGGCCACAGCCTGCAATTCGCTGCGGGGCAGCAACATCCCCGGATTACGCCAGCCCTGGCGGGTAAAGCTGATACCATGATCTTCACTACCGAGCAAAAACGGCTCACCCCACAAGCGCTCTTGTTTCGGCGGGTCTCCCTGGATCCGGACCTGCCGGGCACTGATCTGCAGCAAATCACGCTCCAGCAGCAGCATGGCCTGTTGTAACTGGCGCAGTTGTGCTAAGTGCTGCCGTGATAATTCATCACTTTGCGTGACATTACTCAGAATGGCGACCGAGGCTAATCCCACCATCGCAAAGATCGCCGTCGCCAATAACATTTCGATAAAGGTAAAACCCTTAACCCGGCGCATCGGGACGCCCTATATAGGTTTTCAGCTGATAGACGACTTGCTCCGGCTGCTCAGCCAGGCGCACGCTAATCTGCAGCTCGCGCAGATCCTGATCAGGCACCGTAACGGCTCGTAATTGCCATTGCCAATCCCGGTTGCCGAGGCTGACTTCGCCCTGCTCCAGCTCACGCGGTGGCCAGCTGCGATTCAGTTGCGCCTGCTGTAGTTGATTATTGGCAATCATGCTGGCGAGTGTTAATTCTTCCAACTGAGCAACGGCGCGTAAATGACTGGCACTGGCCTGCAAAATGGCCGCACCGGCGGTGGCAAAAATCGCCAGCGCGATCAGCACTTCCAGCAAAGTAAAACCGCGCCACTGCCGCATTATTCTGCTCCGCTAAAGCGGCTGAGCGGGACACTGAAATCGGTACCCACCCGCACCTGCACGGGCGGCCGTTGCTCAGCGGCCTGCAACACTAAACGAAAGGGGGTAATTTCACCGGAAGATAAAATAAATACCTGTGGCAGAGGGGGTTTATTCGCAGCAGGCGCATCGGTAGCCTCAGCTTGCGCTTCCTGCTGCCAGCTGACCTGGCCAAGCAAATTAAACTCAGCACCAGGCAAGCCTTCTAATTCCAGCAGCAGTGACAATTGCTCCGGCAACTGATAGGTTTTAGCGGCGGCAACCTCAGGCGCCCATTGCCAACCATCCGGCCCATAATAAACGAAGGCATATTGTTGCTGACTCACCACCAGACCCCATTCCTGCTGTCTCAGCAACGCCGTGTCGGCAATAAACTGAAACACCTGGCTAAAGCGCGTTGCTTCGCGTTCCAGCCGCTGCTCGGTGCTATCGCCGCTAAAGGTAAATACCACCGCACTGGCTAAAATACCAATCAGCAGCAACACCAGCATCACTTCCAGCAAGGTAAAGCCGGCACGGCGCAGCATCAGTTACCGCCAGCGCCATCCGCGTCAAGATTCCAGTTGCCGATATCATCATTGGTACCGGCTACCCGATCCGGGCCCTTACTAAAGACATCAATCCGCCCTAACTGTCCGGGACTGACCAGAATATACTCCTCTCCCCAGGGATCCTTTGGTAAACGCCGGATAAAGCCACCCTCCGGAAAGACCCGCGGTACCGGCTGCGAGGTGGGCGCCGTGACCAGAGCGTCGAGGCCCTGCTCTGTTGTCGGGTAGAAACCATTACGCAGGCGATACATATCCAAAGCGCTTTCCAGTTGCTGAATATCCACCACCACTTTTTGCCGTGCCGCCTGTTCCTGATTACCCATCAGGTTAGGCACCACCATACTGGCAATGATGCCGAGGATCACGATGACCACCATCACTTCCAGCAGAGTAAAACCTTGTTGCTTTTGCCTTAACATCTTAAGCACCTACCATATTATTTAACGCTAAAATGGGTTGTAGTATTGCCAGTACGATAAATAACACCATACCTGCCATCACGGCCACCAGCACGGGTTCAAACACCTTTAGCGAGACCTTAACCAGGGTTTCAAATTCGGTGTCCTGCGCATTGGCGGCACGTGCCAGCATGGCATCTAACTGCCCGCTTTTTTCACCGCTGGCTATCATATGCAGCATCATCGGCGGGAACAAGCGGCTTTGTTCCAGCGCACTTTTTAATGAAGCCCCTTCCCGTACTCTGGCGGTGGCATCGGCCAGCGCCAGTCGCATATAGCTGTTACTGAGCACTTCGGCACTGATCCGCATCGCCTCCAGCAACGGCACCGCACTGGCATTCAAAATACTGAGCGTCCGGGCAAAGCGTGCCGTATTCAGCCCGCGCGCCACCTTGCCCAGCAAGCCCAGCCGCAATACCAGCTGGTCCCACTGCAAGCGCAAGCCGGGTTTTTGTAAGGCGCGCTGCCAGGCTACTGCTGTCAGTAAGATCGCCAGTAACACTAAGACACCGTAATGGCGTAAAAAGTCACTGGCCGCAATTAAGAATAGTGTCGAGCCGGGTAACGATTCTCCCATATGCTCAAACTGTACGACGATCTTCGGCACTACCGCCGCCAGCAGGATGCTGATCACCAGGATGGCAAAGCCGGTCAGAATTAACGGGTAGAGCATCGCCTGCAGGATCTGACTGCGCATATACTGGCGCTGCTCGGTATAATCCGCCAGCCGGTTTAATACCTGCTCCAGATGGCCGGATTTTTCGCCGGCCGCCACCATCGAGCGGAATAAATGATCAAACACATACGGAAACTCCGCCAGCCCCTCTGCCAGACTGTAGCCTTCTACGACCTTAGAGCGCACCGCCATCAGCATATTTTTCAGGCGGGGTTTCTCGCACTGCTCGGCAACCGCTAACAACGCGCTTTCTATCGGCAGCGCGGCCTCAACCAGGGTGGCCAGTTGCCGGGTGATCAGCGCCAATTCGGCAGCAGATATCCGCCGCTGCAACCAGGGGCCGCGGTTGGCGAGTTTTTTTTCCTGCTGTGACGCCAGTTCCACACTGAGCGGCGTCAGTTTACGCTCACGTAAAATTTGCCGGGCGTGGCGCGCGTTATCAGCCTCCAACACCCCTTTATTTTTTTTACCGCTGCTATCTAATGCCTGAAACTCAAAGGCCGCCATTACAGATCCTCACGGGTAACCCGCAGCACTTCTTCCAGCGTGGTTACGCCGGCAAGCACCTTAGAGAAACCATCGCTACGAATACTGGGGCTCAGTGCCCGGGCGTATTTTTCAATCGCCTGCTCGCCCTTACCATTATGGATCATCTCACGCATCTGCTCATCCACCACAATCAGCTCATGGATACCGGTACGGCCGCGATAGCCGGTATCATTACAGTGCTCGCAACCGACAGCGCGATAGATCAGCGCGCCTTCTTTCTTGGTAATACCCAGCAGATGACGTTCTTCTTTATCCGGCTCATGTGCAGCTTTGCAATGCGGGCAAAGCGTACGCACCAAGCGCTGCGCCAGTACCCCCAGTAAGCTAGACGACAGTAAGAACGCCTCCACCCCCATATCCTCCAGCCGGGTAATGGCGCCGGCAGCGGTATTGGTATGCAGGGTCGATAGCACCAGGTGACCGGTCAAACTGGCCTGCACCGCAATCTGTGCCGTTTCCAGGTCGCGGATCTCCCCTACCATCACCACATCCGGGTCTTGCCGTAAAATGGCTCTCAGACCGCGGGCAAAGGTCATATTCACCTTGGTATTGACCTGGGTCTGGCCGATACCTTCCAGTTCGTATTCGATTGGATCCTCTACCGTCAGGATATTCCGATCTTTAGTATTAATTTCGGTTAAACCGGCGTACAACGTGGTACTTTTACCGGAGCCGGTAGGACCTGTCACCAGGATAATGCCATGCGGTTTTAGGATCAGCTGCGAGAACAGCTGCTGCACGGCAGGGGTCATGCCCAGATCCGCTAAATTCAGGTGCGAATTGTTTTTATCCAGTAACCGCAGCACCACCCGTTCGCCATGACTGGACGGCATCGTCGAAACCCGCACATCCACCGCCCGCCCGGCGATCCGCAGACTAATACGGCCATCCTGTGGTACGCGTTTTTCGGCAATATCCAGCTTCGCCATAACCTTGATCCGTGATACCAGCAGGCTGGACAGGCGGCGATTTGGCCGCAGCACTTCGCGCAGCAAGCCGTCGACCCGGAAGCGGATAATCAGCGCTTTTTCAAAGGTTTCGATATGAATATCTGAGGCGCCAAGCTTAATGGCTTCGCCGAGCATGGCGTTAATCAGTTTGATAATGGGCGCATCGTCTTCGTTTTCCAGCAGGTCTTCGGCTTCCGGGATATCTTCCGCCAGTGACGCCAGATCGACCTCGTTACCGATATCTTCCATAATCTGCTGCGCTTCACTGGAATCGCGCTGATAGGCGGCTTCCAGCAGAGCTTCAAAAGCCAGAGCATCCAGTTGCTGCACCTTAAACGGCTGCGCCAGCAAACGACGCACTTCCAGTAACGCCTGTGGCGGCGTGGCCGGCTGCACGTAGAGCAACCAGCCATCGTGATGCGGCTGCAGCAGCACGCCAAACCTTTTGGCGAAACTAAAGGGCAATCGCACCCGCTGCGTCAGTACCGGATTAAGTTGTTCCATCTCTGTCATGGCTTAGGCTGTCCTGCCGGCGGCTGTGGCTCTTGCTGTTGCATAAACTCTTCAAAACTCGGCGGCAGCTTCAGGCTGTCGTCCCATTCCGGCAAAATCGCCTGCCGGGTTTGTGGCATTAAGCGGATCCCTTCCTGGTCACGTTTAATTTGCTCGGCGCGGATAAAGTTATATTTTTGCTTACTGATGCCATTAATGGCATTGCCGTCGCGCACTATAGTGGCACGAATAAACACCATCAGGTTGCGTTTGCGTTTGCTGACACTGGTTGATTTAAACAGATGGCCCAGTACCGGGATATCACCCAACAGCGGCACCTTGGATTCACTTTCCTGCACATCTTCGTCAATCAAACCACCCAGTACAATAGTCGCACCATCGTCCGCCATCACGGTGGTTTTGATTTCACGCTTATTAATAGTGATATCGACCGCTGTTGCGCCACCAATACTGGAAACTTCCTGCTCGATCACCAGCTGCACGGCATCACCTTCGTTGATTTGTGGTGTCACCTTGAGCTTAATGCCCACTTCTTGCCGCTGTACTTGCTGGAACGGGTTGGTATTGTTAGAGCCCAGTGACGAGCCGGTGATAATCGGCACTTCCTGACCGACCAGGAAAATCGCTTCCTGATTATCCATGGTCGTAATATGGGGTGTCGCCAGTACGTTGGAGTTGGTGCTGGTACGCACGGCCTGCAAGATCGCCGCCCAGTTACCATTGTAGAACCCCAGCAAGGCGCCATTGAGCCCTTGCAGGGCCTGAGCTAAGCCGGAGTAGTCACGATTGGTATCTGGCGTAGTGGTGGTAATTAACTCACCGGTAGTCGGGTCACGCGATTGCGTGGTAGTACCGCGGGTGATCTGCGAAGCCTGAGCTGCGCCAGCCGCAATATTCACGATCGGAATAGTATTAGTGCCGGTAAAGTTAGTGCCACCGCCATTGGCGTTTAGCCACTGTACGCCGAAATCGGTGCCGTTACCGTCAAACACCTCGACAATAATGGCTTCGACCAGGACCTGAGCACGCCGGATATCCAGCTGCCGTACCACATCCTCCAAAGAGCGCATCATATCCGGCTGCGCGGTAATCACCAACGAATTACTGTCGGCATGCGCTTCAATACTAATAGAACGGCCACCAGCTGCCCGTCTGGGTGCCGGTTGTCCGCTCTGTTGCGCGCCCTGGGCTTCGGCAGCAATAGAATCACTTACCCCGGTGAGCACCGGCACCAGGTCTTCCGCTTTGGCATACTTCAGATAAAACACCCGGGTATTACCGCTGGTTTGTAACTCTGCATCCAAACGGCGGGCTAATTCAATGACCCGCTGCCGGGCTTGGGCTTCGCCACTGACAATCACGCTGTTGGTGCGTTCATCGGCGACAATCCGTGGCACCAGAAAATCCGGTTGCTCGCCCCGGTTCTGGGTGCGGTAGATGCTCTCCAGAATCCTGACAATTTCTGCAGCCGAAGCAAAGTTCAGTTTCAGAATTTCCAGCTCCTGATCACCCGCTTTATCTACCCTTTGAATAATATCCACCAACCGGTTTACCAGCGCAGCAGGGCCGGTCATCATAATCACGTTGGACGGGTCATAGTTCACCACATGACCGCCACCGCCCTGGTTAACAAACTGCCGTAACAGAGGCGCCAGTTCACGCACTGAAACATTGCGCACCGGAACCACCCGTGTCACCATCTCATCGCCATAGCCCGGCGCCTCATCCCCAACCACCGGGATATTCGAGGTTTTCGCATCCTTGTCGCGTACCACCTTCAGGATGCCGCTCTCCATCTCGACCACAGCAAAACCGTAGACTTGAAGTACGTTTAAGAAGAATTGGTAGTACTGTTCTTCCGTCAGCATATCGTAGCTGCGCACATTAATCCGGCCACGGACCTGCGGATCGACAATGATGGTTTTTTTCAGGTTCATACCGACGATATTGATAAACTCATTAATGTCGGTACCTTTGAAATTGGGAGAGTAGCGAATGTCGCTGTCCGCCACGACGCTGAAGCTAAGTAGCGCAGCCAGCAGCGCCGTCGCCAACGGGCGTCTTGCCCTGGAGAAAAAAGCTGATTTCATGAGAGATTAACCAATTCTTATCGTTATTTTACTGTGACAGACTAAACAGAATATCTCTGATTTCGCCATCCCGTTCAATCTTTAACCGCGCTTCAGATGCATCGCGCAAATCGTTGATTACCCGCATCGCTTGCTGCATATCATTCAGCGGTATACCGTTAATTTCGATCGCCAGATCATTTTGCTGTAAGCCCATTTGTGCAAACAAGGCCGCATCTTTGCCGGCCATCAAACGATACCCCACCAGCTGGCCATCACGCTGTACCGGTGAGACCCGCACGTAGTCAAAAAATTTCATCGGTTCAGCCAGAATTTCATCGCGTTGTACCTGCACATCCGGATTAATCACTCCAGATGCGATAGGCGCGGCCAGCACTATGGGTTCTTCTGCCTGTAACTGATAATCCGCGTTATTGTCGCTCTGCCCCAGACCAGCGTTAGCCTGAGCAATGCGGGTAAACTCAACACCGTCGAGCATCAGGGTTTCAAAGCGGCCATTTTGTTCCAGTAGCACCCGATCTTCCAGCACTTGAGATAAGCGGGAACGGGTACCTTCGATCTGATCACCCACCGCATAGGTGGTCTCGCTGCCGCGCTGTTCAATGATGGCGCTGCCGGCCTCCGGTCGGCCTGGCACTGAGACCAGGCCGGTTAACTTAACATTTAATTGGGTTTTCGGTGCTTCGGTTACCTGCGCTACGGCAGGTGTAGTCACCTCAGCCGAGGCCTGACCAAACAGGGCGTAACGTAACAGGTTATTCAGCGCAACCGGGGCTTGCTGTGCTGGCGTCACACTAACACCAGCTGGAAGCGCAGGGGCAACCGGTTGGGGCACCAGTTGCCAGCTTAAGCGCGCCAGCAACCAAGCCAGTAGCAGCACCAACAGCAGATTCAGCACCAGGCGCAGCGGTTGTAACGGCAGCCGCTGTAAATATTGCCAGCCAAGTTGTAGTTTCGGGTGAAGTGTCGCGTGCATAGCCTTTATCTTTTAATCAGTTCCACTGCATCTTACTGAGTAAGACCGCCGACAACAAGCTTTGTTAATAGCTTTTACAAGCCTCTAACGCCAAAGTACGACCTGCAACTTATCGGTTTTTGGGTGTATAATCAAAACTCCAATTACTATCAGGTTTCTTATGCCACAAACTACCGCCAACGCTACAGCTACCGACCTTGTTGTTCGCCTTGATAAATGGCTTTGGGCCTGCCGCTTTTATAAAACCCGCGGCCTGGCTAAGGAAATGATTGAGGGCGGCAAGGTGCACTATAATGGTCAGCGCTGTAAAGCCGGTAAGTTGGTTGATATCGGTGCCACAGTGCGACTGGCACAGGGAGCAGACGAAAAAATCGTGCTGGTCCGCGGGCTGTCTGATAAGCGCCTGGCTGCCCCTCTGGCACAACAACTTTACGAAGAAACCGCCGAAAGTTTGGCAGAGAGGCAAAAACGCGCCGAACTGCGAAAAAACAATGCGTTATTTGCGCCACACCCGGAAACAAAACCGGACAAAAAGGAGCGCCGGCAGCTCTTGTTACTTAAATCGCAGCAATGAGAATTCAAGCATGACTGATGCACTAATCCGTTTTTTATTTCAACAAAAGCATGTGCGTGGTGAGTTGGCCTATGTCGAGGATAGCCTCGATAAGATGCTACAGCATCACCAGTACCCACTGCCGGTCAAGCAATTACTGGCAGAGCTGGTGGTTGCGACCAGTTTACTGACCGCCACCCTGAAATTTGAGGGTGAAATTGCGGTACAGCTGCAAGGTGATGGACCCGTGCGTTTCGCGGCAGTCAATGGCGATCATCAGCAAGCCTTCCGCGGTGTGGTGCGGATGCAGGCTGAACTTAGTGGTGACAACTTCCGGGATCTGGTCGGTAATGGCTACCTGGTCGTGACCATCACACCGGTGCAGGGTGAGCGCTATCAGGGCATTATTCCGCTGAGTGGCGACAGCCTGACATCAACACTGGAAGCCTATTTCGCACAGTCAGAGCAGTTACCAACCCGTCTTTACATCTATACCGATATCAGTAATCGCAACCGTGCCGCCGGCTTTATGTTGCAGGTACTCCCGGTTGAGCAGGACAAAGCCCGCGAGGATTTTAATGAGCTGGTGGTGCTGAGCGATACCCTTACGGCTGGTGAACTACTGGATTTGCCGCCAGAAGAAGTATTACACCGCCTGTTTCACCAGGAAGTAGTTGAAGTATTCCCGGCCCAGCAGATTAGTTTTGTCTGTGGTTGCTCGAAGCAAAAATGTGAATCGGCTTTATTCAGCCTGGGACGCGCGGTGATAGCCGAGCAACTGGCACTGGGTGGATTGGATATGGCCTGCGAGTATTGCAACAAGTCGTATCATTTCAGTGCTGACGAGCTGCAAAGCATTCATGACCAGCTGTAAAAAAGCCACCGCGTAGCGGTGGCTTGTTAGTTAACCAGCTTCAGATTTGTGTTCAGACCTTAACCCGGCGCCGTAACCACAGTAACGGCAACAGTAACAGCCCTAACCAGCCCGCACTACCACCCGATCTATGGGTGATAGTCACTTGAGCTGTGGCTGTTGCCTGTAATCCGGCGGAATCACGCGCGGTCAAGGTCAGACTTTGGGGCCCGGCATCTGCTTTCACTGGTGCGCGGGTAAGCACGATCTGACCATTTTGCACTGCAAACAGCGGATTGCTGGATGTTACGCCAGTCAGTGTCGCGCCGGCTTCCCTTACCTGCACCGTAGCAGTACCGACCACAGTACCGGCTGCGGTACCAGATGGCAGTGAACTCAATGTCACAGCAGCGGTGATGACAGGTGGCGTATCCGGGATATTAACCACTTCCACCGTCACTGTTGCCGGTGCTGAAACCTGACCCGCACTATCCAATACTGCCACTTCAAAGCTCACCTGTGTCAGACCCGCTTCGTAATCCAGAGCTGTCTGATTAGCGACCACAATACGGCCATCGCTGTTGATAGACAGTGCCGCCGACGAGCTGCCCAGAACGACAAACTCAGTCACCGCAGTGCGGAAATCACTCTCTGCTTGTAACTGACCAACGACGGTACCAGTAGCTGTATTTTCATTGACACTGAAAGTTTTGCTACCAGCCAGCACGGGCTGCGCTAAAGGCGCCGCATAGTTTGCAACTGCTGCGGCATCGGCCTGAGTCGACAACAGCACAAAGCTGCGGTTATCGCCGGCAGGTCGCTGCAGATAGGCCGACTCACCCGGTGCCAGCTCACTAACGGTAACTGAGGTTGCTGCCGCTGGGCCTTCTGCCGGCGCCAGCGACGAACTAAAGGTCACAGCAGGTGACGGGGTTAACGTCACCTGAGCCGTTAGCTGATCGGCTGTTTGAGCCTGACTGTAGCTTAATGAGAAGGAATCTGGATTAGTCCGGAACCGCGCATTAATGGTACGGCCCAGATCTGCCGCCGTTAGACCAACATGGTTAAAACAGGCTTCCAGCGTGATCTGCTTACTACCGGCAAAATGCAATACATCACCGAGGAATCCGTTGGTGGTGTTGTACAGCGTATTAAACGAAACCATTACCCCGGGGCTTTGTGCATAGGTAGTACCAAGACGGGTTAACAACAGGGTATTCATGGTGTAGTTAAAGACACCATCATTGTTGATATCCAGATCCAGCGCGTAGTTACCCTGCAGTAGGTGAGTTACCCCTTCTGCCAGATGGAAAGTTGGATATAAAGCATAACCTGAACTACAGGCGCTTGCCGGCGCTACATCAAAAGTAATGGCCCGGATATCATGTATTGGATTGATGGCCGGGTTAGCCGCCGAGGTGGCAACCAGAGTGGAGGCAAAAGGCTCAACCGGGATCACGCCGGTATTGGTGATTTTCGTGGCAACCTTGCCATCGACCAGCTCGCCCGATAGCGCCAGTTTGCCAACGGCTTTCGGGATCAGGTGGTACACCAGATGCAGATCATGATCAGTTGCTGTGCTGGGGTCATTAAAAATCAGGGCACCATCAAATTCAACCTTGTCCATCTGAGCCGCAGCTTGCAAAGCAGAGTAGAAGACACCGTTGGTTAACACAAAGTCAGGTAACCTGGCCGGATCAACCGTTAGTGTGACGTCAAATTCTATGGTTTGTTTGGCTGGAACCGTTACCGCAGCCGGGAAACTCCAGCTTAACGCCCCTGTCGCCGATTTATCAGCATAGCGATCCTGGATCCGCAGGTTATAGGTTTTATTGGTGTTACTGAAGTTTTTCAACGTGACCCGTTTGGTCATGCTGCTTGGTTTATCCAGCGACTGTAAACCAAAAGATAACGCCGCCTGTGCGGTATCGAAGCGCGCGTCATTCACCCAGGCTGCGACCGGCGAGTTAACGGCTTTCTCGACATCCACCAAACCTGCACCAATCTGGCTGATTGATGCTAATTTAGCATCCGGATTGATACCCACCGGTTCACGGTGCACCGTCAGATTCGCCGTATTCATTAGCGTGGCTTTAATTTCCAGCGCATTGCGCTCAGGTAAGGCACCGCGCAGCAGCGCAACAGCACCAGCGGTAATTGGGCCAGAGAACGAGGTACCATTAACCGGAGCAGTGCCGGTACCTGTACCTAAGCGGGCAACCTGGATCGCGACCCCCGGTGCAGTAATTTCCGGCTTCAGCAAACCATCCATCGATGGACCGCGTGACGTAAAGTTAGCAATAGCACCGGCACCAGATTTGCCAACGGAACGAATATCGTAGCTAACTGTTTCGCCAGCTTCCAACTTGGCTTTGATAGCATCGCCCACTTCTTTGGTAATCATTACTGACGGAATCGTTACCGCTGGATCATCACCACCCGCTACGATCGGCGCCTCACCCGGATTACTATTCGCAATAATCACAAAGGCAGCGCCACGCTCTTGTGCAACCTTAACTTTGTCGGCAAAGGCGCAGACACCACGCGATACCAACACTGTCTTACCGGTTAAATCAACCTCGGCAGGCAGCGCATTACAGGCCGTATATTCGCCCGGCACCACCACCAGTGGTGTGTTGGCAGAACTAAAAGCAAAATCCAGAGTTCGATTAAAGGCAGAAGCTGTCATCACTGCCGTCGCACCATCTATTACCGCAGCTTCAAAGACTCCAACCGCAGCTTTCGGGTGTGTCATAGCGCCCACAGAAAGTGCGTTAGGTGTGGTACTAGGACCGCCAACCCGGAATGGCACATTACCGTCGTTACCTGCCGAGATAACCAGATTTGTCCCCAGTTTTACGGCACGCTGAATTAAGAACTGAGTACCACTAACTGCTTGGGTTGAGCCAAATTGGCCACCAAGTGACATATTGATAATATCGACCCGATCTTCCATATTGCCATCGCCGTTCGGGTCCATTGAGGCTTCTAATGCTCTTAGCTGAGCGACACCCGGACAGGTATTAGTACAAACGGTATAGGCATAAAAAGCTACTTTTGGTGCAATGCCAGATACCGAATGTGCCACAGAAGTACCATGGCCGGCACCAGCCAGACGGACATCGTCGATAGGATTAGGGTCATTCCGCAAAAAGTCGTAGCCACCGATAATCTGACCAACTGGCCAGGCTGGTGCATTAACCTGGTCACTTAACGCTGCATTGTAAGCAGCCGTGGTGCCAGGACCACCCAATAAGGCATGGGTATAATCCACACCGGAGTCCAGAATAGCAACCCGGATCCCTTCACCGGTCGCTTTGCCAGATTGCACCGTTTGCAGCGCCCGGATGTACTCGGCGCTGTCAACCACCATCGGCTTACTATCATAGATAGGCAAAATATTCTGTACTGCGCTGTGCTTACGCATCTCGGCCAGAGCTTCAGTAGAGGCGTTCACCACCAAACCAGCTGCCAGATGTTTGGTCGCCAGTAAGATTTCAGCATCCGGATCGACGCTGTGCAGTTGAAACGTCACTTCCTGCTGAATTTGTTCTGCAGTCAGCTGATACTGTGCCGCCAACTGTTGATCAAAGCGCGAGCCTTGCAAGGCGTCACTGGACGCCGGGGCATTTAGCAGGATTAACCAGGCACTCGGTTGCTCAGTTTCAGCATGTAGGCTAACTGCCGTTTGGTTATTAAAGATTTCGTGCACACTTTGGCCATGTGCTGTTCTGAATTGCTCGATGCCGGCTACCGCAGACCCGGAAATAGCCAAGCCGACAGCTGTTGCCAGCAGGGTTTTATTCATTTTTCCCAAGGTATTACTCCTTCCAGATTATTATTGTTATACCGGGCGAGATATTTTATTTAGTTACCCGGTGGCTGGTGAAAACTTTGCCAAAATGACAAAGCAACCAGGGGCACAGTGAGAGTCTGCGCCCATAAGAGATCATCTCTCTTTACCTGTTTTTACCACAGCTTTGGATGGATGCAATGCTAAAAAAATGGATTAATGTAAAAAATAATGACACTTTTCCGTGAGATACTGTAATTTATATTTTACAGCTCCATAGTCAAATGAAGGTTATGCGGGCTATTGTGGCGACTTCAGCGGCAGGCTGACTGTCACCACCAACCCCCCTTTGGCATGATTATGCAGACGTACTTCGCCATGATGCATGGCAACGATTTTCTTAATAATGGCCAGCCCCAAACCAGAACCGCCACTACCCCGGGCTTCATCCCCCTGGACAAAGGGACTAAACATCGCCTGCATCTTATGCTCCGGAATACCAGGGCCGTGATCCCGCACTTCCAGATAAAGCCATTTCGCTGCCCGCTCATAGCCGGTGCTAATTTCGATATCACCTTCACTGTAGCGTAAGGCATTTTCCAGCAAGTTATTCAGCATGCGTTTCATTGCCAAACGACGTAAAGCTACTAAGGGCAAAGCCGGATCAAGGTAAGTTAGGATCTGACGCTGCTGCACCTGTTCCGCCTGCACCAGATCGCGGACCAGCTCATTTAAATCCAGCAGTTGTGGCTCTTCCTGCTTATGGTGCCGCAGATAATCAATAAACTGATCGATAATGGCATTCATATCCTCAATATCGTTAATGATGCCATCGCGGATCCAGGCATCCGACTCGCTCATCATCTCCGATGCCAGCCGGATACGGGTTAACGGTGTACGCAAATCATGCGACACCCCGGCCATCAGTAAGGCCCGGTCTTCCTCCAGTTGCCGGATCCCCTGTGCCATATAGTTAAAGGCCTTGGTTACCGCCAGGATCTCAGTGGCCCCCTCCTGCTCTGATAACGGCGGCGGAAATTCACCGCGCCCAACCTGCAGTGCCGCCTGCTGTAACTTCTGTAGCGGCCGGTTCAGATGTCGGGCCAGCGTCCAGCCACCCAGCACACTTAAGGCGCCAATCATCAGCAAATAAAAAGTGAGCAACGGAAAACTGGCTTCGTCCAGCCCGGCCAGCGGCACCCTGACCCACAGGTCCTGCTCAAGATCTGGTCTGACCCAGAAGATAAAACTATCGGTTTGTGAAATTCGGACCTCGGCTTGCTGCTGCAGCTCATCCGACAGTTGTTGTGAGAAGTACCCGTAATAACTGGCCTCGGCCAGTCCCTCTCGTAAAGCTTGCTGCTCGTCAAATACCCGCACCTGTGTCGCTTGCTGAAAATGTGCCGCTATAGCCTGTTGTAACTCAGGATTGGTGGCTGTCGCTGGCAATGCCAACCGGACCTGTTTGGCGACCAGATGACTGATTTGCTGGGTGCTGGGTTTAATCACATAAAAAGCGACTGACAGGTAAGACACCACCTGATTAATTAACAGCATGATGCCAATCAGGAATACCGTTTGCCCGAAAGCGCTGCGCGGGAAAAATCTCATCCGTTCAGACTACCGTCCGGCACAAAAACATAGCCCAAACCCCATACCGTTTGAATGTAACGCGGATTAGCAGCATCGTCTTCCAACATCCGGCGTAAACGCGATACCTGCACATCAATGCTGCGCTCCATCGCGGAATAGTCGCGGCCGCGGGCCTGATTCATCAGCTTATCGCGTGATAAGGGTTCGCGGGGGTGGCTTACTAACACCTTTAATACGGCGTATTCACCACTGGTCAGGGGGAGTTGTTGCTCACCTTTAAACATTTCCCGGGTCGCCAGGTTAAAACGGTAGGGACCAAATTCAACAATACCTTCGGCCTGACTGGGCGCGCCCGGCACCTCCTTGGTTTTGCGCCGCAATACCGCGCGGATCCTTGCTAACAACTCTCTTGGGTTAAAGGGCTTAGGCAAATAATCATCAGCCCCCATTTCCAGGCCGATAATCCGATCTACCTCGTCACCCTTTGCCGTTAACATAATGATCGGGATTTCGTTTTCCTGCTGGCGCAACTTGCGACAGATCGACAAACCGTCTTCACCGGGTAACATCAAATCCAGCACCAGCAAATGAAAGTGTTCGCGTTCCATCAAACGTTGCATTTGTTCGAAGTTCGCCACGCTACGTACCTGATAGCCTTGTTCCACCAGGTAGCGCTCCAGCAAAGAGCGTAGTCGCAAATCATCGTCGACTACCAGAATCTTGGTTGTTTCAGTGACCACTACCCTATCCTTATTTCTGATGCTTTTCAGGTCACTATAAACGAAAATGCCGTCTTTGCATCGGCCAGACGGCATAAACTATGTTACAAAGTTTGTCTGCTCGGCAGGGCGACAAATTACTGTTGGCCCGCGTCCTTTTTCATGGGCGGGTTAACCCAGTAAATCCTGGGGCTGAGACTGTTTTTCTTCGCTGCGGCTTCGACCTGATTAATATAATCCTGATCAAGCTGACTACGGGCAGTCTGCACCGGCGTCGAGCTGCAGCCAGCTAACAGCAGCAAGGACGCGACGATGGCAATTTTCTGGCGCACTTTCATTTACACCTCTCCTGTTACAGGTTATTGCATTTTAAGCCTAGCCAGCACGGCTGAGATTGCCAAACCAGGCTGGTCGAAATTTAACCAGCAAAGGGCCGCAACTGGCTAAAAAGCTTTACGCTCTGCCGCACTATGGCTGATAATCAGCGCCAGTGCTGTAAGAAGGGAATGTCATAACAGGTGAAACGCACCAGCAGTAAAACCTTGCTAATTACCCGCGAAGGCTATCAACAGCTCAAAGCCGAACATGATGAGCTCTGGTTCAAAAAACGCCCGGAGATCACCCGTATTGTCAGCTGGGCTGCCAGCCTTGGCGATCGTTCGGAGAATGCCGACTACACCTACAATAAGAGATTACTTCGGCAAATTGACAGTCGGCTGCGCTTTTTACGCAAACGGCTGGATGAGCTGACTATTGTCGATTACTCACCACAGCAAGCCGGCCGGGTGTTCTTTGGCGCCTGGGTCGAATTGGAAGATGATGCTGGCAATAGCCTGAAATTTCGCATTGTCGGCCCGGATGAAATCTACGGCCGCAAAGACTATATCTCGATCGACGCCCCTATGGCCCGCGCCTTACTGAAAAAACAGGTCGATGATGTGGCCACGGTTTCCACCCCAAATGGTCCGAAAGACTGGTACATTGTGGCTATCGACTATCCGCAGCCAACCCAGCCTAGTTAAGGCTTTAAGCTCAATCGCTGCGCCAAACCGTTACAGGAATTTAGTGTTATGTCTATGCTGATTAATCAAATTGCTACTGAAATCGCCGCCCGCCCGGAGCAGGTTGCCGCCGCCATCGCCTTGCTGGATGAAGGCGCAACAGTGCCTTTTATTGCCCGTTACCGGAAAGAGGTCACCGGCGCCCTGGATGACACCCAGCTGCGTATCCTGGATCAGCGCCTGAGCTATTTGCGAGAACTGGAGGAGCGGCGCCAGGTGATCTTAAACACCATCGCCGAGCAGGGCAAACTCACCGCCGAACTGGAACAACAAATTCGCGCCGCAGATAATAAAACCCGGCTCGAAGATTTGTATTTGCCCTATAAAACCAAAAGACGTACCAAGGGCCAGTTAGCTATTGAGGCCGGCATGCAGCCACTGGCTCTGCTGCTGCTCTCAGAACCAACACGGCAACCGGAACAGGAAGCCCTCGCCTATCTTAACGCTGAGGCCGGTTATGCCGATGTCAAAGCCGTATTAGAAGGCGCCAAATATATTCTGATGGAGCAATTCGCCGAAGACGCTGACTTGCTGGCCCGTTTGCGCGCCCATCTGAGTCAGCATGCCGTGCTGCAAAGCCGGGTTGTTGCCGGCAAGGAGCAGGAAGGTGCCAAGTTCAGCGACTACTTCGAACACAGCGAAGCGCTGAAACAGGTGCCTTCGCACCGGGCGCTGGCCATGTTCCGGGGGCGCAACGAAGGCATACTTAACTTGCAGTTACTGCCTGAACTGAGTGAACAACCACACGCCGTCTGTGAACAAATGGTCGCTGAGCAATTTCAGATCCGGCAGTTGGACCGGCCGGCTGATGCCTTCCTGCGCACCGTTGTACAGTGGACCTGGAAGGTAAAACTACAGCTGCATCTGGAAAATGATTTATTGAGCGAACTGCGGGAACGGGCCGAAGCCGAGGCGATCAGGGTATTCGCCCGTAACCTGAAAGATTTGCTGATGGCCGCACCCGCCGGCATGCGCCCGACTCTGGCACTGGACCCCGGACTGCGCACCGGTGTAAAGGTCACGGCCATTGATGAAACCGGTAAGCTGTTAAATCACACCACCATTTACCCGCATGCGCCCCAGAATCAATGGGATAAATCCGTTCAGGCGCTGTCGGCCTTGTGTAAGGCCTACCAGATTGAGCTGATTGCGGTTGGTAATGGTACCGCCTCGCGGGAGACCGATAAACTGGCCGCTGAGGTGATTAAGACACTGCCCGGTCAGCGGATCAGCAAGGTGATGGTGTCCGAAGCCGGCGCCTCGGTGTATTCGGCATCGGAGTTGGCGGCGCAGGAATTTCCGCAGCTGGATGTATCCTTGCGGGGCGCCGTCTCGATTGGCCGCCGCTTACAGGACCCGTTGGCCGAGCTGGTAAAAATTGAACCCAAAGCCATCGGCGTTGGCCAGTATCAGCATGATGTGAACCAGAGCTTACTAACCAAATCGCTGGATGCCGTAGTAGAAGACTGCGTCAACGCGGTCGGCGTCGATTTAAATACCGCCTCAGCGGCATTACTGGCCCGGGTGGCCGGCCTGAACAAAACGCTGGCACAAAATATTGTGCAGTATCGCGATCAACATGGCCGCTTTACCAGTCGCAGCCAGTTGTTAAAGGTGCCGCGTCTGGGGCCAAAAGCCTATGAGCAGGCCGCCGGCTTTTTACGCATTAATAACGGCACTAACCCACTGGATGCCTCAGGTGTGCATCCCGAAGCCTACCCACTGGTCGAGAAAATTGTTGCCGCGCATCAGAAAAGTGTCGAGCAGTTGATTGGCAACAGCAGTTTCCTGAAACAAATCGATGCCCGGCAATTTGTCGATGACCATTTTGGCTTACTGACTATTGCTGACATTTTAAAAGAGCTGGATAAGCCCGGTCGCGATCCACGGCCGGAATTTCAAATGGCGAACTTTAAAGACGGGGTGGAAACCCTGGCCGATCTCAAACCCGGCATGTTGTTGGAAGGGGTGGTCACTAACGTCACCAACTTTGGTGCCTTTGTTGATATCGGCGTGCATCAGGATGGCCTGGTCCATATCTCCTCGCTGGCCGATAAGTTTGTCAGCGATCCGCATCAGGTGGTCAAAGCCGGCGATATTGTTAAAGTGAAAGTATTGGAAGTCGATCAGGCCAGAAAACGCATCGCCCTGACCATGCGGATGGATGAACAGGCCCGCAGCAACGGCGACAGTAATGTTTCGACTGCTGGTAAGGGTCGGCCAGAGCGCAGCTCGGGCAGCAATAAAGCCAGCCAGACGCCAAAACAGGAACAAGGCAACGCAGCAATGGGTAATGCGTTAGCGGCTGCCTTAGCGAAATTTAAAAAGTAGGGTAAATATTCGCAGGAAAAACCGGAATTGCGGCGGCTGCGAGCAGATTAAACCTGCTGCCGTAATGGCCGCTGTGCCGGTTCAGTTGCCAGCTGATAGAAATTTTCAATCACCTGGCTGCGTCTGGCCATAAGTGCCTGCCATTCCAGTCGTTCACGTTGTGGTAAAACAATATCGGCTGCATCAGCCTGGGTAAGCTGTGACTCAGCTGCTGTAGAACCTTCCTCAGTCGTGCTGCTATCACTGGCTGCGGCATTAGCGAGCGGCGCCTTCTCGGCGATAAGCTCGGCCTGAGCTTGCAACAGGCGTTGGCCAGCTTCCGCCGCGATACTGCGGTCAGCTGCTGAGGGTTCGGCCGGTGCCAATGCCGCCGCCTTGACCTGCTGCATTTTCTGAACCGTCGCTGCCGGATCACCCGGTACCGGTGCCAGATCAATTTGCACCTCGCCACCTACGGCATAGCGTTTACCGTCAGGGCCTTGTTGATAGTCGTAACTGGGCGCGCTGGCGTAACGGCCCCCGACAATGGCATGGGCCTGCTCATGTGCCCGGACTTCCTGATCACGCGCCTGCAGTTCGCGAATTTCCCGCTGCTCGGCCTGTTGCTGTTGTTGTTCTTGTTCCGACTGTTGCCCGGACTCTTGCTTTTCTTCCTGCTCGCCGCGCTCACCCTGCTCACCTGTTATCGCTTGCTGCGTCTCGGTTTCCTTACCATTGGCATCATACAGCGTAACATTCGCGCTACTATTCGCAGCACCACGTTGCCGATCATCTGTCGCCAGCGGCCGCTCAGCGGCACCTTTTTCCAACTCCTTTACCGGCTCAATCGGCTCACGCCGCTGCATATCACGCCGCGCCTGCTCCGTGGCCGGATTCGCGGTGTTAATGCTGACGTTGGGGTAATAGGAGGTGATTTGCATCGCAATCAGACCCGGATATCAATAATATTACCGAGCATTTCATCGGCTGTGCGCAAACTCCGGACATTGGCCTGAGCCAGCAATTCCTGTTGTTCCAGACGCACCAGTGATTGAGTGGTATCGGTGCCGGCGGCACGGTTCGGTTCGGCTGCAGCATTAGTAGGTGCCGGATTAGCCGTCTGCTGTGCATCAGCTGCCGCAACCTGCTGTTCCTGTTGCCGGTTTTGAGTTGTTTGCCGGTTGATATTCAGCGTTTCTTCGCTAATCGCATTGGACGCACGCTGCAAACCTTGCATGCCGGCACTAAAGGCAGACTGAATTTGCATAACCAAGCCCTCTCTATTCTCTTGCTATTAGACTGCTTAATTATCGAACAGTTTCGGCAAAAAAGAAAGCAAGGGCGATAATGAGCCCTAACCGCTTCTGCCCGCTAAGTATTTTTATTGCAGTGCGCTACGCAGCCACTGACAGAACTCGTGCGGATGAGAAATAAAGGGCGCATGCGAGGCTTTGGCCAGTACCGTTAGTTTTGCCGCAGGCTGCAATTGCTGTAACAAAGGCAGCACTGCCACTGGTACCAGCGAATCAAGCCGGCCATAACAGCCCACTACCGGTTGAGTTAGCACGGCAAACTGTTGTCTCAGGTCAGTGTCTGCCAGCAGGGTTAACGCCTGCACTACGGCCTGGGGTTGTGCCTCCGGAAAGTGGGCAATACTGTCGCGTAACTTCAGAATATCCTGCTTGGCATGCTCTGAGCCCAGCGCCTGGATCGCCAGAAAACGCTGAATCGTTTGCGGCAAATTCTGGCTCAGGGCACTGGCAAACTGCTGCATCACTTCGGCGCGCATCCCGGGCCAGTCATCTGTCGCCAGAAATTTCGGCGTCGCAGCCACCAGCGCCAGTTGCTTAACCTTGTCCGGATAGGTCGCGGCCAACGCAATGGCCAGCAAACCGCCCAGCGACCAACCACAAAGATAACTTTGCTCTGGCAGCTGCGCAGCAAGCTGGGACAGCACCTCATCCAGACGGTAAGCAGGCGGAAACTGTCGGCTCAGGCCAAAACCGGGCAGATCCAACGCCAAGATCTGAAAATCGCCAGCCAGTTGTTGCTGGACTTCGGACCAAACGCCCTGATTTAAGCCCCAGCCATGTAACAGTACCAGTGTTGGTTTGGCGGTTGTGCTGTGTTCTGCCATACTCTGCTTATGTTAATAAAGGGTAATAAAATGGATCTGCTCAACCTGCTGCGTGCTGGCTGGCAACGGCTGTTGCCCTCACCTTGTTTATGGTGCAGCCTGCCGGTAATCCATCATCATTTTATGCTGTGTCAGGCTTGCCGCAGCGCGCTGCCGCAGTTTCCGTATCAGCTGTGTCATTTTAACCTGTTGTTCTTACCTGCTGTGCAACAAGGGCTGCCGCAGTGCCAGTTTGACCGCCTGCTCAGTTTAGGCTGGTATCAACAGCCCTATCAACACTGGATCAGCCGTTGGAAGTATCAACAGGATCCGTATGCCGGCGCTTTACTGCAGCAGGAATTTTGCGCGTTGTTGCAGCGATATCAACAAAGCCAGCCGTTACCACAGGCACTGGTTTATGTGCCGATGGCGCCAGCTCGCGAGCGGCAACGAGGCTTTAACCAGGCCAGAGTTCTTGCCGAAAGCGCCGCCAAAAGCCTGGGCATCCCGCTGCTACACTGCCTGCAGCGCTGTCGCACCACGGCGCCGCAGCAGGGCCTGAACCGCCAGCAACGTTTAGCTAACCTGCGGCAGGCATTTCGCTTAATTGATACGCAACTACCACCAAAACTGGCACTGATCGATGATGTCGTCACCACCGGCAGCACCGCCAATCAGTTAGCACAGCTGCTGCGAGCCGCCGGGGTGACAGAACTTAGTCTGTGGACGCTGGCGGTAACGCCAGCCTCGGCTCACTCCTCAGCCTGAACGCTGGCATTAAAGCCATGGCTTAAATACAGCGCATTAATCAGCAAGCGACTGGAGCCTTTAAAGTAACCGCGAAATACCGGGTTATCGCTCATGCCAATCACCCGGCCCTGCCCGAGATTATGCGCCACTAAGGCCGCGCCCTGCGCAATACGGGGAATAAACTCGGCAGCAGCATAGCCAGCCAGGTGCGGCTGGGCACTATAAGTTGCGACATTGACAAAGGGCGCCTGGCTGGGCTGTAACAACAAGGTGCTGTTTTTAAACAACGGTAAGTCGCGCCGCGGTATGCCAAAGGTCAGCGGGTGGCTCAGATCCAGCTCAGCACTGAAAATGGCACCGGCGATCCGTTGCTGACCGCCCAGTTTTTCGCGATCGGCGTAGCGTAAATCATGTTGTGGGATCAGTTGGTTCATGTCCTGTACTGTCCAGACTCCGGCTTGCAACAGCTTGGCATCCACCAACCAGGCTGCACCGCGCTTCTGCCCCCACAACACACCACCTTGCTGTACCCACTGCCGTAACTTGGTTATTTCACTCTCTTTCCAGCTGCGGTAATCGCCATCTGGTAATAAAATATGGGTGTAGCGGCTCAAGTTAAGCCGGGACAAACGATCCGGCTCTGCCATGCTGGGAGAGATGCCGGCTAACCGCTCCAGGTTGTACCAGAGTTCGCCGGCTTCAGTCGAGTTCACACCAGGACCCGCCAGCACCAATACCTGAGGCAAACGCACCGGTGTAAAATTATGGCTACCCAGATCACTGCCGCGGCTGGTTAAACCGGTGGTCAGGGTATGAACAGGCAAGTTAAAGCGCTCCTGCAGTCGCTGCAAACGGAAGAACCAGTCAGCATGTTGCTGTAAACCGGCAGCGACCACCATAGCGCCAGCGCGGAAACTACGCGAACCCTGCGGTGTACTGCCGGTAAAATCACCCAGCGCCGCTCTGACAATCAGCCCTTCTTCCAACATCGCCTGCAGCATCACCGGTGATAATTGATCCTGCCAGCCCAGCACATAGGCATAACCACCGGCCTGCATCGTCTGACTGCGGGCTCTGGGCTGTGCCTGCCACGGCTGCTCTGCTGCCGCGCGACCGGGTTCACGGTTCACCGCCACAAAATCGATATTATAGGCATAGGGTAAGGTCCAGGCCGAAACATCATAGAAGGTGTTGTCATTAAAGCTTTTTTCCGTGCTAAAGGCCGCTTTTAACAGCCGGTATTGTGTTTGCTGCAGCGGCACATAGTAACTCTGACCGGCGCGGAAAGTGCTTTGTTCGTATTGCCAGTCGGCCGTTAGCGGATAGACCGCAATCTGATGCTGACTCAGCAGTTGTAACAGCGCCTCCAACCGGCTGCGATCCTGGCTCTCAGTCAGAATATAGCCCTTAGTCCGCTCGGCGCGCGCCTGTTGCGCCGCAGATTGAAAGAATTCTTGTTGATAACTGAGTAACGCCTGCCGGTTAGCGACACTACCACGGATAGTAGACAGCGACGCATCAAACTGGTTTTTGATCGTTGCGGCAAAGGTTAGCAGGCCATTGATCGACTCCTGGGCATGACCGCGGCTGCTGGCCTGCTCGAACAAGATACCAACACTGCCGGTAACATCCGGATAGGTAGAGCCTTTGCCGACATAGAAATCATCAAAACTTTCTTCGGTATAATATAGCTGGCCGCGCTGGTCAAAGGCCTGAGCATGAAAGCCGGCCAGGATCCGGGTCAATTCAAAATTGCGCTCCGGGGTCAGCGGATAGTTACGGCTGGGGATCCCTGGCTGAAAGAAATAGCTCGAGTTAGTGCCCATTTCATGGAAGTCGCCGACCACATTCGGCTGCCATTTATGAAACTGCGCGATCCGCGCCTGACTTTCCGGATGTTGCAGCAGCAACCAGTCACGGTTTAAATCAAACCAGTAATGATTGGGCCGACCATTCGGCCAGGGCTCAATATGTTCACGATGTTGCGGATCGGCCACCGGTGTTTTGCCGCGGTGCATATTGGCCCACAACGCAAAGCGATCGTGTCCGTCCGGATTCATACTCGGCTGGATCAGGATCACCGCCTGACGCAGCCACTGCTGTACTTCCGGGCTGTTACTGGCGGCCAGATAGTGTGCCAGTACCAGCGCTGCATTAGCGGCACTGGGTTCATTACCGTGCACGCCGTAACCCAACCAGATAATCACCGGGCTGTCATCACTTACCGCCCGGCTGCCCCGCACCTGTGCCAGATGCTGGCTGCGGATTTGTTCTAACCGCGCCAGATTTTCCGGCGCCGACACCACCAGCTGCAGTAATGGCCTTTGCTCATGACTGCTGCCAATCACTTCCAGCTCGGCCCGCGGTGACTGGGCAGCGAGCACCTCGAAATAACGCTGGATCTGGTCATGCCTGGCATGCCATTCGCCCACCGGAAATCCGAGCACCTGCTCGGGTGCCGGTACCTCAGTCGCCACCGGCTCGTCAAAATAACTTGCCTGCACCTGCCAGATACTGCAGAGCAGGATGATGCCTAACATTTTTTTCATTATTGTCTCCCCAGACTCGCGGCTAAGTTAGCCAGAAACCGCCACAAAACTCAAGCAGGGCTGGCATCAGACAGGTAGGAAGAGTATGATAGCAACATAACCTAGTAATTTAGTCAGGTACTACGATGATTACGATTTCAGAACAGGCTCAGGCACACTTTGCCAAATTGCTGGAGAAACAAGCGGCCGGCACCCATATCCGGGTGTTCGTGGTCAATCCGGGCACGGCCCAGGCGGAATGTGGCGTATCTTACTGCCCGGCTGATGCGGTAGAAGACACCGATATCCGCTTACCTTTTAACGGCTTTGATGCCATCGTTGATGAAGAAAGTAAGCCGTTTTTAGTGGACGCTGAAATCGATTTTGTCACCGATCAGATGGGTTCACAGCTGACCCTAAAAGCGCCGAATGCCAAAGTACGCAAGGTGAGTGACAATGCCCCGTTGATGGAGCGGGTGCAATATGTGATTGACAGCGAGATCAACCCGCAACTGGCTAACCATGGTGGCCGGGTCAGCGTGATGGAAATTACCGAGTCAGGTGTTGCAGTACTGCAGTTTGGCGGCGGTTGTAATGGTTGCTCCCAGGTTGACCTGACCCTAAAAGAAGGGATTGAAAAAGAGCTGTTAAATCGCTTTAGTGGTGAGCTGGCCGGTGTGAAAGATATCACTGAGCATCAACGTGGCGAGCACTCTTACTACTAAAAAGCCAGCGCTTTTTATGCTATAACATGCTCTCGGACTGGTCGGCGGCCTTTGGGCGCAGCCGACAGCCGCCTTTCTGGCCGTCTTCGGTTTTTTTGGAGTGGTGTTTGGAGTGCTGTTATGCGCGCTTTGCTGTTTTGCTGTTTATTAAGCCTGAGTTTGCCCGCCTCTGCGGCTGTGATGTTGATCTATCACCATGTTGCCGAGGATACCCCCAGAGTCAGCTCTGTCACCCCCGCTGAATTTCGCGGCCATCTGCAGTATCTGCGTGATAATAATTTTCAGGTCATCGGCCTCGACGTACTGATAGACCAGCTAAAAAGCGGCAAGCCCATTGCTGATAACGCGGTAGTGATCACCTTTGATGATAGCTATGAAAATAATTACACCACTGCGCACCCGATCCTGCAGGAATTCGGCTATCCCTACACCATCTTTATCAGCCCGGGAGATATTGATAAACGCACCGGTCCGGTAATGAGCTGGCAACAAATTAAACAAATGTCAGACGATGGCGTTCTGGTTGCCAACCACGCCATGTGGCATGAGCATATGGCCAGACCGGAAAAGGGCGAATCTGAAGCCGACTGGTTAAAACGGATGCGCCAGACTATTCTGGATGCCGAGCGGCGGATCAAGGAAGAAACCGGTCAGAGTCATCAGTGGCTGGCCTACCCCTATGGTGAATTTAGCGCCCCGCTGGAACAACTGGTAACGGAACTGGGCTTTATCGGCATTGGTCAACAATCCGGTGCCATCGGGCCGCTGACCAAACTCACCCGCATCCCCCGTTATCCTGCGGCCGGTCAGTATGCGGATTTGAAAGATCTGGGGCAAAAGTTACGAACTTTGGCCTTTCCAATCACCGGCTATCTGTCTGCCGACCAGGTGATTAGTAGCAATCCGCCAACCTTACGCCTGCAACTGAAGATTGAAGATTTCCGTAAACAGCAGCTGCGCTGCTTTGCCGGCTCTGAGGTCCTGGAGCCAACCTGGTTAGATGACAATACCTTTGAAGTCAGGGCCAGTAAGCCAGTAAATCGCGGGCGCAGCCGCTACAACTGCACCGCGCCGTCGCTGAGTAAAAAAGGCTATTTTTACTGGTACTCGCAGCCGTGGCTAAATTAATAACCCAACTTTGCCAGCACCAACGGAAAATCGGCCAGTAGCTGTTCGGTATCAATGACCGGCACCTGGCCAATTGCCATTTCAGGTTTAAACATCGCTACCAGCTGCCCCTGCGGATTAATCAGCACCACTGAAGCGCTGTGGTCGACCAGATAATTCCCCTCTGCATTGCTGTTCAGTGCATACATCAGGCCCAGCTGCCGCACAAAGGGAAACAGCTGATCATGGCCGGCGGTCAGCCCCAGCACTGCCGGTTGCTGAAAGTAGTTTACATAATTATTGAGCTGCTCCACGCTGTCGCGCTGCGGATCAACCGAAATAAACCAGACTTTCAGCGGCTCCTTCACCATAGCAGCCAATTCCGGCTGCACCCCGGCCAGCTTGGCCAACGTCAAAGGACAGATATCCGGGCAATAGGTATAGCCGACAAAAGCCAGCGTCCATTGCTGATACAGCTGCTCACGACCGGCAGGCTGACCATGCTGATCGACTAACTGAAACTCCTGCAGATTGCGCGCCTGCGGATACACCAGTGCGGATTTCGGTTCAGCCGGCTGCTGCCATAGCTTATAACTGAGGCTACCGGCCACCACGGCAGCAATCGCCAGCAGTAAGTAAGTCAGATTACGAAACATAAAGCGCTAACACCTTAAAGTAATGGTCTACTAACAATAACAGGAAGAGTACCATTAAATGCACGATCGAGAACTTAAAAGTCGCCATCGCGGTGTCAGAGCCGGCAGCAAACTTCAACTTCCACGCATACTGTAAAAAGCGCAGATTCAGCAAGGTACTGCCAACCAGATAGATGGCACCGGTCATCCCGACAATGTAGGGCAGCAAGCACACCAGACATAACAACAGGGTATAAAGCAGGATAGCGCTCTTGGTAAAGTCGATACCGTGTGTTACCGGCAACATCGGCATATTCACCCGGGCATAGTCATCGCGGCGGTGAATCGCCAGGGCCCAAAAATGCGGCGGCGTCCAGGTAAAGATAATCATCACCAATAGCAGCGCATAGCCATGCACCTCGCCGGTTACCGCCGTCCAGCCCAGCAACGGCGGCATAGCGCCGGCTAAGCCACCGATCACGATATTCTGCGGTGTTGCCCGCTTGAGAAACATGGTGTACACCACGGCATAACCAAACAAACTTAACAGCGTCAGCCAGGCTGTGAGCGGGTTCACCGCCAGATAAAGCAGGGCAAAGCCGGCAGCCGCCAGGCTACAGGCAAAGACGATCGCCTGCTTGCTGCTGATCCGTCCGCGGGCAACCGGTCGGCTGTGAGTACGCGCCATTTTGGCGTCAATACGTTGATCCACAACATGATTCAGTGCCGCCGCCGCCGCCGATAACAAACCTATGCCCAGAGTCGCACTTAACAGCAGCCACCAGGGCGCCAGGCTATTGCTAGCCAGCACCATTCCAACCCAGGCGGTCAACACCAGCAGCGCTACCACCTTGGGTTTAGTCAACTCCAGATAGTCGCGCCAGCGCCGGCTACTTGAGCCACTAATAATTGCCGTTGCCATCTTAAGCCTCCTGCGGTTTGGGGTATGCGATCTGGTAGCAAATCAGCACTGACAACATCAGTAAATTCGCTCCGACAAAATTATGCGCCACGGCATTTAGCAGTGGTAAGTGCAAGACAATATTCAGTAAGCCCAGCGTCAACTGCACGGCCAATACCGCAGCCAGGGCCAGCGCAAACCTGCGCATCAATACTTCACTGGCCTGACGATACAGGCGCCAGGCAAAGGTCGCGACAATAAGGGTGGTGACTACAGCACCCAAGCGATGTAAAACATGAATAGTGGCACGCGCATCCTGCGACATCACGCCGTATTCGTAGTCATCATGGCCTAGGTGCAAATCGAAGGCTTCCGCAAAGGCCAGCCGGCTACTCCAACCGGCTTCACAGAACGGCAGTTCGATGCAGGCCAGCGCGGCGTAATTCGCTGCGGTCCAGCCACCCAGCGCGATCTGCAAACAGACCACCACTAAACTTAACAGCGCCAGCGGTAATAATGGCCTGAGCCCGGTATCCCGACTACGCCAGGCCGGCTGCTGCTTTAACCAGTAAACGGCCAACAAACTGAAGAGCGTAAAACCAAACATCAGATGCGCCAGCACCACTATCGGCAACAGGCCCATCGTCACCGTCCAGGCGCCGAGCGTAGCCTGAAAGATCACAATCAGCAGCAGGGCGGCCGGTAAACTGCGCTCCGTTTGTTGCCGCCGCCAGTGCATTACTGCCAGTGCTGCGATCAACAGGCCAAGCGTACCGGCCAGATAGCGGTGGATCATTTCATTCCAGGCTTTGGCATGTTCCAACGGCCGCTCCGGGAAGCGTTCTGCCGCCAGTTGCATTTTCTCTGGTTTGTGCGGCACCTTTAAAAAGCCATAACAACCGGGCCAGTCCGGACAACCGAGGCCGGCATCGGTTAAGCGGGTGTAGGCCCCCAGAATAATCACCAGCATGGTCCAGACTAACGTCAGCGTGATTAATTTTTTTTGTAGGCTCATACGCTGGTCCTGTCGTAGTTCATTAACTTCATTAAATCGGCACGAATCGCTTTCGCCGTGGCGGCCATCTGCTCGGCCTGGGCCGGTAACGGATACTTCAGCAACGCCAGACCACGTTGATCAACCAACACAATATGTTGCTGTAAGTCGGCACTCAGGGCGGCCGGGGTCTCGGCCTGGGTAAACATCGGATAATCGGTCAGACTGGCCTGCCCAAGCAGCACCGGCTGCACCTGGTTTTGCTTGCGGCCCAAACCAATATATAACTGCTTGACGGTATGCAGCGCTTGCTGGCAGGGAGTAGCACATTGCTCAGCGACGACCACGATACGCCAGTGCTTGGGCACCTTACCGGCGTCAGGCAACAGGTAAACCTCCTGGCTTAACCAGTCACCACGACTGGAGCTGCCCGGGTTGAACCAACCTAATTCCAGCACCAGCTTCGCCAGCAACAGTGGCAGGGCACAGCACAGGATAAACAACAGCAGAAATTTATTCTTGTTCATAGTTTTTCTCTCGTTGCCAACTGGTCGCCAGTCCGACGGCCAGCACCGCGATCGCCAGACCAAACCATTGCAAGGCATAACCACGGTGTTTTTCCGGCGGCATCACCACCGGCTGATAATGGGGGATAAAGTCAGATGCCTGCTGCTGATACAACACCGCCGGATACAGTGACCAGGGTAATTGTTGTTGCAGCAGGGCATAGTCGATTTGCTGCATGCGCATCGGATAGCTGTCGCCTTCCAGATTCTGCCCCAGCAATAGTGCATTAGACGGCCGGCTGCGTACCAGGGCCGCTATCGCGATTTCTGCCGGGATCTGCGGCTCGGGCAGCAATTGCCGGTTGTGGCCGGCAGCGAGCCAGCCCAGATTCACCAGCACCAGCGTACTGCTATCCGCAAATTGCACCGGAATAATCACATCGTAGCCAACCTTGCCGTGCAGAATTTGATTATCCAGCAACCAGATGTAGGGTGGAACCCAATAGCCGGTGTCGCTAAGCAAAGCACCATCCAGTTCAGTTGCAGAACCCGCCAGCAGCTGCCGGCCGCTCACTGGTCCCTGCTGCTGCACTGCGGCGATCTGCTGTAACTGCACGGTTTTTTCGGCTGCCCGTTGCCATTGCCAATGTGATAACTTGATCAAAATGGCAAAAGCGGTCAGAGTAATTAATAACCAGACCCGGTTAACCGTAAATAATTGACCGAACAACTTAAACTGCATCAGTCAGACTCCGGAGTAGCTATGCTTATTAAAATCATTATCGGCGCACTGTTAATCTTTATCGTGTTTAATCTGGCCAGAGCCGGGGTGGCAATGGCGCGACAGCAGGAGAGTACTCTGCCAATGTCGCACTTTCTTGGCCGCCGGGTCCTGTATTCTGCCATCGCCCTGGGCCTGATCCTGCTGGCGATTGCCACCGGCCTGATCACACCAAACCCGCGGCCTTACTAGGCCGCGTTACAACACATAAACAAAGAAGAACAGGCACACCCAAACCACATCAACAAAGTGCCAGTACCAGGCTCCGGCCTGAAACGCGAAGTGTTTTTCTGGCGTAAAGTGTCCTTTCAGCACCCGCAGAAACACAAAGAACAGGATCAGGGCGCCCAGCGTCACATGTAGGCCGTGGAAACCGGTTAACAGGTAAAAGGTATTGCCATAGAAGCCGGAATCAAGCCGCAAGCCCAGATCGCGATAGGCGTGCACATATTCGTAGCCCTGCAGGCATAAGAAGATCACCCCCAGCAACAGGGTAACAAACAGCATGCCCTTTAGCTGACCCCGTTTATTCTGCTCCAGACCGGTATGGGCAAAGTGCAGTGTGACCGAGGAAATCAGCAGGATAGCCGTATTAATCGCCGGCAAACCCCAGGCTGGCATGGCCTGAGTTTCTATACCACCCGGTGTTTTTACCAGTGGCCATACCGGCTGAAAATCTGGCCACAGGATGGCAAAGGTCATGGCATTATTGCTTGCTCCTCCCAGCCATTCCATCGCAATGACCCGGCCATAAAACAAGGCACCGAAGAAGGCCATAAAGAACATCACTTCCGACACAATAAACCAGCTCATGCCCTGCCGGAACGAACGGTCCATCTGGCTGCTATACAAGCCAGACATGGACTCATCAATCACATTGCGGAACCAGCCAACCAGCATAAAGACCAGAATGGCTAAGCCCAGTAACAATAACCAGCCACCAAAGCCACTTTGTTGTTTACTCATATCAATAACATAGTGACCGGCGCCAAAAGCGATACAAAACAACGCCACGGCACCGACGATCGGCCAGGGGCTTTGCGCCGGGACATAATATTTTTCGTACGTTTTACTCATCTTATTCCCCAAGATTTTCAGTAGCGGCACTGCCCTGCCAGTTAGCTGTCACATCGTACAGGGTGTAATTCAGCGTAATAGTGCTGAACTGCGCAGGCAGAGCCGGATCAACGTAAAACTGAACTGGCATCAGCATCTTATTGCCGGCTGCCAGTTGTTGTTGGGTAAAGCAGAAACATTCGATTTTATGCAGATACAAAGCGGCCTGTCCGGGCGAAACTGAGGGCACCGCCTGACCGACAATCATCCGGCCGGTTGGATTTTCGGCCAGATAATTCATCACATGCACCTCACCCGGATGTACCGTCAAACGGCGGATCTCCGGCTTAAAAATCCATGGCATGTCTTTATTCGGTCTGGCCAGAAACTCAATGGTCACTTCACGGCTGGTATCAATGCCATCTGCCAGTACCGTAGCCGGTACATTTGAGGTTTTGCCATTGATGCCAGTGACTTCACAGAACACGTCGTAAAGTGGCACCAGCGCAAAGCCAAAACCAAACATCAGTACCGTTACCAATAGCAGTTTGCTTACCAAAGTCCGATGCAGCTGCATAGGGCCTCCTATTTCACTTCCGGCGGTGTATCAAAGGTATGGTAAGGAGCCGGCGACGGCACCTGCCATTCCAGTCCTTCAGCGCCTTCCCATACCTGTGCGGTCGCTTTTTCGCCGCCGCGGGCGCATTTGACGATCACCCAGACAAAAATCAGCTGCGATAAGCCAAACAGGAAGCCACCCACGCTGATAAAGGCATTGAAGTCGGCAAATTGCAGCGCATAGTCAGGGATCCGCCGTGGCATACCCGCCAGGCCAACGAAGTGCATTGGGAAAAACAACAGATTGACCGAGATTAGCGAACACCAGAAATGCAGCTGACCTAATCTTTCGTCGTACATATAGCCGGTCCATTTCGGTAGCCAGTAGTAGGCAGCGGCAATAATGGAGAACACCGCGCCGGATACCAGTACATAGTGGAAATGCGCCACTACAAAGTAGGTATCGTGATACTGGAAGTCCGCCGGCGTAATAGCCAGCATCAAACCGGAAAAACCACCGATGGTGAAGAGTACGATAAAGGCCAGTGCAAACATCATCGGGACTTCAAAGGTCATGGCACCACGCCACATGGTTGCGACCCAGTTAAACACCTTCACGCCGGTCGGCACGGCAATAAGCATGGTGCAATACATAAAGAACAGCGTGGCAAATACCGGCATACCGGTGGTAAACATATGGTGCGCCCAAACCAGGAACGATAAGACTGCGATACTGGCGGTGGCATAAACCATAGAGGCATAACCAAACAACGGCTTGCGGGCAAAGGTCGGTATGATAGCCGACACAATACCAAATGCCGGCAAGATCATAATGTAAACTTCCGGGTGACCGAAGAACCAGAAAATATGCTGGAACAATACCGGATCGCCGCCACCGGCCGCATCAAAGAAGCTGGTGCCAAAATACTTATCCGTCAATACCATAGTAACAGCGCCCGCCAGTACCGGCATCACCATAATCAGCAAGAAAGCGGTGATAAACCAGGTCCAGACGAACAGCGGCATCTTCATCCAGGTCATCCCGGGCGCCCGCATATTCCAGATGGTGACGATCACGTTGATGGCACCCATAATTGAGGAAATCCCCATAATGTGTACCGAAAACACGAAGAGCGCCGTGCTGTCATTACTGTAGGTAGTGGATAGCGGGGCATAGAAGGTCCAGCCGAAATCCGGACCACCACCCGGCATAAACAAACTCAGCAGCAGGATCAGAAACGCAAACGGCAGGATCCAGAAGCTCCAGTTATTCATTCGGGGCAACGCCATATCCGGGGCGCCAATCATCATCGGGATCATCCAGTTCGCCAAGCCGGTAAAGGCTGGCATCACCGCCCCAAACACCATAATCAGACCATGTACTGTGGTCATCTGATTAAAAAATTGCGGCTCAACAAACTGCATGCCGGGTTGGAACAGTTCCAACCGGATCACCATCGCCATGCTGCCACCGATAAAGAACATCACTAAAGCAAACACCAGATACATGGTACCGATATCTTTATGGTTAGTAGTAAACAGCCAGCGTTTTATCCCGGTTGGCTTATGGTCATGATCATGGTCATGCTCGTGTTCATGTGTAATAGCTGACATCGCTTACTCTCCCTTACCCTGCTGCACAGCGTATACATCCGCAGCCTGCACGGCGTCACCGGTATTATTATCAAAGGCATTGCGGGTATAGGTAATGACCGCGGCCAGTTCTTTCAGGCTGAGCTGCCGGCCAAAGGCCTGCATCGCCGTACCGGGTTTACCATTGACGATAATATCGATATGGGCGCGCCGGTCATTCAGCACCAGCTGACTGCCACGGATCGCCGGGAAGATGCCGGGTAAACCGTTACCACTGGCCTGATGACAGGCGACACACCAACCCTGATACACCCGTTCACCGGTAGTCATCAGTTCTGCCATATCCATACTCATTGCCAGTAATTCACGCTCTGCTGCCTTTGCTGCGGCAATCCGGGCCTCTTCCTGTGCCACCCAAACCTGGTAGTCCGCAGGCTCTTTCGCAATCACCACCACTGGCATAAAGCCGTGATCTTTACCGCAGAGCTCTGCACACTGACCACGATAAATGCCAGGCTCATCAACCCGGGTCCAGGCTTCATTAATAAAGCCGGGGTTAGCGTCTTTTTTTACGGCGAAGGCAGGCACCCACCAGGAGTGAATCACGTCGTCAGAGGTCATCAGAAAGCGAACTTTTTTACCGGTTGGGATCACCAGCGGCCGGTCAACTTCCAGCAGATAGTTCTCGCCTTTGGCCAGCTTGTTAGCAATTTGCTCACGTGGGGTAGCCAACAGGGAGAAATATTCGATCTCATGATCAAGATATTTGTAATGCCACTTCCACTGCGAGCCCGTCACTAATACGGTGACATCTGCAGCCGAGGTATCTTCCATCGCGATTAAGGTTTTGGTGGCAGGTATTGCCATACCAATCAGAATCACCACCGGAATGGCGGTCCACAGAATTTCAACCTTAGTGCTTTCGTGAAACTGAGCCGGCTGCACTCCCCGCGCTTTGCGGTGGCGAATGATGGACCAGAACATGATCCCAAACACCACTGCACCGATAACGCAACAAATCCAGAAAATTGTCATATGCAGTTGATAAACCTGCTGACTAATTTCCGTAACGCCCCGGGTCATATTTAAAGGCATGGATGTTGATGCATTTGCCGATGCGGCAAAAAGCAGGGTCGGCAGCGACCAAAGCAGACAACGCGCGTTTGTCACTGTACTTCTCCTCTGTCATTTGCAAAGCAAATTGCAGAAACCAAGTACACAGAACTACACGGTTTTTTTACTACCCACCCAACCGAATCTATGTGCTATACCCTTCATCCTTAAAGATTCGGGGATATAAGTTTCGCAATTTATTATTGTTATTGTTCTTGGGTTGATTTCGAGGCTAGCGCTGAAATCAGTAGCGGCACACCTGTTGTTATTTTTTCGCCGGCTACCGTCTAAGAATTATCCAGGATGAAGATTATGTAAACCCCTAAAATGCAAAAGTGCCGATAAAACCAACAGGTCATACCAGCGCTTTTAAAAATAAGCTATTGAGAAATTTTATAAATTATAACCAGCTACCGTTACGGATCACCCCAACTGCCAAGCCTTCTACGGCGAAAAATTGCTGCCGCAAGTCAACTTTTATCACCTCAAAATCCGGATTTTCCGGTAACAGCAATACCTGATGGCCATCGCGCTGAAAGCGTTTTACCGTGACTTCATCATCGACCCGCGCGACGATGACCTGACCTGGCTGCGCCTGCTGGGTTTTGTGCACGGCCAGTAAGTCGCCATCCAGAATACCGATATCCTGCATACTCATACCTTGCACCCGCAATAAGAAATCAGCATGCGGTTTAAACAGGTTGGCATCGATCTGGTAATGATCCTGGACATGCTCTGCTGCCAGGATCGGCTGACCGGCGGCGACTTTACCAATTAATGGCAAACCCAGTTGCTCCGGGGGCGCGTCCTCTTCCAGTAAACGGATCCCACGAGAGGTGCCGGGTAACATCGCGATCACACCTTTCTTGGCCAGAGCTTTTAAATGTTCTTCCGCTGCGTTAGCTGACTTAAAGCCCAGCCGCACGGCAATTTCTGCCCGCGTCGGCGGCATACCGGTTTCCTGTTGATAATCCTTAATCAGCTGCAGAATTTCTGCCTGTCGTGGAGTAAGAGGTCTGTTCATGCTGGCTACCCATACAGTATTTACTGTGAGTATATACAGTCTTTCTGGCCTTGCCAAGTTTTCAGCGCGAACAAAACTTGCTGCTATGATCAGCTATGCTATTCTTAGCGCCCATTTTTTTCAGGTCAGTAAGGTTATGTTGTCAGGCTTTAAGCTGTTTACCAAACTGTTACGATGGCCCATCCGGCTGTTGGTGAAATATAAAATTGTGCCCGATAATCCGCTGCATGCGCTTGGAGTCGAGCCCGGACGGCCCTTGCTGTATATCTGCCATACTGAGTCCGCCAGTGATTTGGCAACCTTACGCCGGGTATGTCAGCAGTTACAATTACCTGATCCGCTATCGAAGGTGCAATTAGGGTCACAGCTGTTGCCCCGCACTCTGTTTCTGGAGCAACCACACCGGCTGATCGGCGGGCGCGGCAAAACCCGTGCCCTGCAACAAGGCCAGCAACTGTTAGCCGCCCATCTGGCACAGCCTGAGCTAAGAGCGCAGTTAATGCCGGCTGCCATTTTATGGGGCCGGGCACCGGGTAAAGAGAACAGCATTAAATGGCTGATTGGCGAAGCACACTCACCAAACTGGCTGGCAAAATTACTTATTGTGCTAATTTCCGGACGCCATACGCTGGTGCGACTGAGTAAACCCGTGGATCTGCAACAAATGGCGGCCCAGTTTGGTTCCGCACCGGAAACGGCGCGCAAACTGTTACGGATGTCGCGGATCCACTTTTACCGGCAACGGCTGGCGGCAACCGGGCCCAAACTGATGCAACGTAATCAGTTATTTAATGCGTTATTGGCTTCACCGGCGCTGAAAAAGGCCATTGCCGACGAGGCCGAAACTAAACGCATCAGTTATCAGGCGGCCCAGCAGGAAGCCCGCAAGTTATTGCAGGAAATTGCCGCAGACTACCGCACCTCGACGCTACGCTTTGGCGACCGTATCCTCAGCTGGTTATGGCAAAAACTCTACTACGGCATCAAGGTAAAAAATGCCGATCAGCTGCGCGAGCTGGCACAAAAAGGGCACGAAATTGTCTATGTCCCCTGTCACCGCAGCCATATGGATTACTTATTACTTAGCTACATCATCTATCATCAGGGCCTGGTGCCGCCGCATATTGCGGCCGGTATCAATCTGAACTTCTGGCCAGCCGGTACCATTTTCCGCCGCGGTGGCGCTTTCTTTATCCGACGCAGCTTTAGTGGCAACAAGCTTTACTCAGCCGTATTCCGTGAATACCTGAGTTTGTTGTTTATCAAAGGTTATGCCGTTAAGTATTACACTGAAGGCGGTCGCAGCCGCACCGGCCGGCTGTTGCAGCCCAAAACCGGCATGCTGGCGATGACAGTACAGTCGATGCTACGCGGTATCGATCGCCCGGTCACGCTGGTACCGGTGTATCTGGGTTACGAGCATGTGATGGAGGTCAATACCTACCTTAGCGAACTGCAGGGCTCAGGTAAGCAAAAAGAATCGGTGTTTGGCGTACTGAAGGCAATCCGTAATCTGCGCGATTATGGCTATGGCTATGTCAACTTTGGCGAGCCGATTTCACTGAACCAGTATCTGAGCCAGCAAGTGCCAGCGTGGAAAAGTGAAATTAACCCACTGGAAGCACCTAAACCGCAGTGGTTAAATCCGGTGACCGGCAAGTTGTCCGAGCAGATTATGCGGCATATCAATCAGGCGGCGGCATTGAACAGCATTAACCTGATTGCCCTCTGTTTGCTGGCCAGCGATAAGCATAGCCTGACCCGGCAAGAGCTGGTGCAACAGCTGCAAGCCTATCTGACGCTGCAGCAAGCAGTACCCTATCATGCTAATGTCAGCCTGCCAGAACAAAGTGCCGAGCAAATGCTGGAGCATGCGGCCAAGATGCAAAAAATCATGCTGACGGCAGACAGTTTCGGTGAACTGGTCAGTCTAAGCCCGCAGCAAGCGATACTGATGAGTTATTACCGGAATAATATTCTGCATCTGTTTATTCTGCCGGCCATTCTGGCTTCAGCTGTGCTCAGACAGCAGCGACTCAGTTTGACTGAATTGCAAAGCCTGGCCGAGCAACTGTATAGCCTGTTAAAACATGAGCTATTTTTGCAGGTGCCCTCACTGCAGCACTATATCAGGCAACAGGTGCAACAACTGCAGGCGCAGGGGTTATTAATACAGGACGGCGAAGATTATCTGGCACCACCGCAGCACAGCCGCGAATATATGATGTTAGATTTGCTGGCGCACAACGCCGAACATACGCTGCAGCGCTATGCCATGGTCTTTAACCTGCTGCGGGCGCATGGCCCGCTGCCGCGCCCAGAGCTGGAACAGCAAAGCCATCAGCTGGCGCAACGTTTACTAACCTTGCATGGCATCAATGCGCCGGAATACTACGACAAGAATCTGTTTGCCGGCTTAAGCCAGGCATTAAAACTGGAGGGTTACTGTCAGTCAGATCAGGACAACCGGTTACAGGCAACGCCAGCCTTGTCGCGGCTGGCGGCTACCGTTAACTTGTTGTTGCGTAGCGAAGTGTTACAGAGTATTCACAGCATTATGCCGGAGGCCGCAACCACTCAACCCGGCTCCTGATACTCGCGGATCACCCCTTGCTGGATAGTGGTCGCCACCAGTTTACCATCGCGGGTAAAAAACTGGCCTTGCACTAAACCCCGGCCGCCGGATGCGGCCGGGCTATCCACAGCGTAGAGCAACCAGTCATCAAAACGAAAATCCTGATGAAACCACATGGCATGGTCGATAGTGGCGACCTGCATATTTTTCGCCATAAAAGAACGACCATGCGGCTGCAAAGCAGTAGGCAGAAAGTTAAAGTCTGATGCATAGGCCAGCAGATATTTATGCACCCGCAGATCATCTGGCATGCTGCCATTGGCTTTAAACCAGACATAACGCTTTGGCGCACTGACCACCGGCGAAAACGGATTTTGAAAATCCACCGGCCGCATTTCGATCGGTTTTTCGCAGATAAACTTACTGCGTAACTTTTCCGGAATTTGCGCCGCATGCTGTTGGTAGAAATCGAGATCCGATACCAGCTGATCCGGGCCCGGTACCTGTGGCATGTTGAGCTGATGTTCAAAGCCCAGCTCCTCATCCTGGAATGACGCCGTCATATAGAAGATCGGTTTACCATACTGAATGGCACTGACCCGGCGGGTACTAAAGCTTTTGCCATCACGGATATTGTCAACTTCATAGACAATCGGCTTGCTGGCATCACCCGGGCGTAAGAAATACGAATGGAACGAATGTAATTTACGCTCTTCGGGCAGCGTTTCTTTGGCTGCCGATAGCGCCTGGCCCATCACCTGACCACCGAACACCGCCTTAAACCCCAGATCCTGACTTTGGCCGCGGTATAAGCCCAACTCTATGGTCTCAAGTTTCAGCAGTGATAATAAATTCGCAAGTACCTGACTCATACGGTAACCTTTTCCGCTAGCAAGAGGGGTTATTCTGCCGTAATTACCGGAGCCTGGCAAAATGAACTATTGGTTATTTAAAACTGAACCCAGCGAATGCAGTATTGACGATTTTGCGCGCGCACCGACAACCCCTATTGTTTGGGAAGGTGTGCGCAATTATCAGGCGCGAAACTTTCTGCGCGATGGTGTCGTGGTCGGCGATCAGGTGTTGATCTACCATTCCAGTTGCAAA
Source organism: Alishewanella sp. HH-ZS (assembly GCF_001704375.1). Classification (NCBI taxonomy): domain Bacteria; kingdom Pseudomonadati; phylum Pseudomonadota; class Gammaproteobacteria; order Alteromonadales; family Alteromonadaceae; genus Alishewanella; species Alishewanella sp. HH-ZS. The sequence goes on from NZ_LZEJ01000005.1 coordinate 42,351, forward strand.
GACATTGGTGTGGCCGGAATTGCGGAAGTGGTCAGAGCAGCTTATGCTGATCCCAGTCAATTTGACCCCCGTAGCCCTTATTACGATGCGAAAAGCTCGCCGCAGCAACCGCGTTGGGTCGCCGTCGATTTGCGTTTTGTAAACAAATTACCCAGACTAATAACACTGGACAAAATTAAAAGCTCGGCTAAGATGGCTGAGTTGCCTGTTGCACAAAAAGGCAGCAGATTGTCAGTGATGCCAGTTACGATACAACAATGGCGGGATCTATTAGCGTTACAATAGTCCCTCACTTAATCCTGTGTTTTGGAGCCCGTTATGCTAGCTATACAGGTACAGGAAAGGCGCCAGACGGAAAAGGACCTTAATTATTTTTGGGATCAGTTAAGTTTAGCGCAGAAATTCTCGGTCGCTGAATTGCAGCGTTATGGCTACCAGCTACAATTTGTCCGTCATTTACCGTATGGCAAGCTTGCGGTACTGGATTTTGACGGTAAGCTGGCGGCGATTGACCAGGAAGGCCAGATTGATACTGCCCCTGATATTGTCCTTCGGGGTTAGATATTAATTTCTGATACTGATTCAGTTTTCCAGAGAGAAATAGATGACAACGCCGGCTTAGTCGGCGTTCTCTTTTTATGTCCTGTTAGGAGCCGCTGAGTTGCTGCTGGATATAATTTTGTACCTGCTGTTCCAACACCGCCAGCGGTACACTGCCATTACCCAGCACGACCTGATGGAAGGCTCGGATATCAAATTTATCCCCCAGTTGCTGTTCCGCCTGTTGCCGCAACCGGCGAATGGTCAACTCACCCAGCTTGTACGACAGCGCCTGTGCCGGCCAGCTGATATAGCGATCAATTTCCGTTTGCACATTGTGCATTGATAAGGCGGTATTTTCGGCCAAAAAGTCGATCGCTTGCTGCCGGCTCCAACCCAGACTATGCATGCCGGTATCTACGACCAGCCGCGCAGCACGCCACATCTCATAGGTCAGACGGCCAAAATTACTGTATGGGTCCTGATAAAAGCCCATTTCCAGCCCCAGATACTCGGCATACAAACCCCAGCCCTCGCCAAAGGCTGAGGTGTAGAAGGTGCGTCGATAGTCCGGTAAATCGCCTTGCTCCCGCGCCAGGGAGATCTGTAAGTGGTGGCCGGGTACCGCCTCATGCAGTGTCAGAGCTTCCATTTCATACAGTGGTCGCCGGTTCAGGGCATAGGTATTCACCCAGTAGTAACCCGCCTGATCGTCACGGGCAGCACCGGAGTAGCGGCCAGTCGTATATTTGGGAGCAATTTCTGCCGGCACTTCTACCACGCCATAAGGCGTGCGTGGTAATAGTTTAAAGAAGCGCGGTAACTGGGCATCGGCCCGCTTCGACAACCAGGCGGCATAACGCAGCAGCTCATCGGCTGATTGCGGGTAGAATTGCGGATCTTCGCGCAAGAACTGCACAAAATCGGCAAAGCTGCCGGTAAAGCCAAGACTATCAATTACCTGCTGCATCTCAGCACGGATCCGCGCCACTTCCGCCAGACCAATGTCGTGTACCTGCTGCGGCGTCATCTGTAGCGTGGTGTAGTGCTCCAAGCGATTTTGGTAGAACGCCGCGCCATTTGGCAAGGTGCTGGCAGCAATATCCTGGCGTGCGCCCGGTAAGTATTGCTGCACCATAAAATCGTAGAAGCCCTGAAACGCCGGATTCACCGCCGTCTCAATTATGCCGAGGGCCTGCTGCCGGAAGCTTTGCCATTCCTGCTCACTGATCAGGTCTGATTTGCGCTGTAGCGGCTGAAAAAACACGCTTTGCTCAGGCAGGGCAATATAGGAACTGATACTTTGCTCAAAACCCGCCAGCACTACCGCCGGCTGGGTAATACCTTGGTCCAGGCCCTGCTGCATCAGCGCGATCTGTTGCGCCATATAACCGGGAATCGCGGCCAACCGTTGTAAATATTGCTGGTAATCATCGACTTGCCGTAAAGCAGAGCGCTGAAAACTAAACGCCAGCGAGGTATGAAAGCCCGATTCAGAGGTCAATGGCATCAAATGCGCATTAAATTGATACTGATCGATCTCATCCGCCAGCCGATAACTCAGAATGGCGTGATTAATCTTATCCTGTTCGCTCAGCCGCGTCAGGTCAACCGCCTGTAACTGCTGCTGCAATGCCAGCCGTTGTTGTTGCCGTGCAGCCAGTGCTGCCGGCGACATATCGGTTAAGGTACCCGGTGCTGGCGTACGCAGGGCGGTTTCAGCCTGCCAAATCTGCTCAGCCAGTTGGCTAAAGCCCGGCGCCACAGCGTCCGGAGTCTTACTGGCACAGCCTGCCAACAGCAGTATCGCAGCAATCAGACTGAGGGGTTTTGCTCGTATTTGCATCAGTGATTCCCTGTTATTTTGATTTTCTTTCCTTGATTGTACCTGTCTGACCGCAAAAAAGCAGAGCACGGAACCGATTAAACCGGCACTTTATCGCTATTTTCGGCAATCTGAACTCCGGCGCACTGCGAATTTCAATACAATCACTAAATTATCTGTAAAAGATATTGCCTGTAATCTTTTATCACGTACTATAGGTTTGAAAGAATAATAAGATTGCGCTGATGGAGCCCTGATCCCTGCCATGAAGTACAAGGACACGATGCAGCAAGCTTTGGACAAAGCAACGCAGGTAGGTGCCTTTTTGCGCCATAACCAGCTTGCCGCGCATCCGACCAATTACACTGTTGCCTACGAATACATCAGTGGGAATAACGCTGAACTGTGTCAGGCGATAGAACAGAAACTGGCAGCTAAGGCCGAGTTTGACGACTTTATTATGGCGGAGCTGTACAACCGCTATTTAATGCCGGAACATCAGCAACAGGAGCAACTGTTGCAGGATGTATCAGGTATGGTCAGCCGGCTTTCCGGTTACACTGACCTCGCCGCTGAAGCCACCGAAAACTTTATCGACCAATTGGATCATACCGCCTTTAAGCTGGAGCAAGATGCCCAGCCGATGCCTCCGGCGCTGGCCGAATTGAAACAAGTCACCCTCGCCTACCGTAAACAGCAGCAACAATTGAATCAGCAACTGGTGGCGGCAAACCAGCAAAGCCATCAGCTGCGTGATGAGCTGGAACAACTAAAACAGCAACGACTGCAAGATCCCCTGACTGGCTTGTATAACAGGGTGGCGATGCAAAATCAGGTTGAGCTGTGGTTAAGCGAACAACCTGACCGACGCATCGCGGCTATTGCGGTAGATTTGGATCACTTTGCCCGTTTTAATCAGGATTATGGCGCCACCATTGGCGATATTATTTTGTCCAAGGTGGCGAAAAAAGTGCGCAGCTATGTACAGGAAAGTGGTATGCCGGTGCGCTCTGGCGGGGAAGAGTTTTTACTGCTGCTACCCGATGTAGACCTGAGAACCGCCGCCGAAATTGCCGAACAAGTCCGCAAAGGCGTTGAGAAACTGCGTTTTGTCTCCGCCCGGGATAAGAAAAGCTTACCGAAAATCACTATCTCACTGGGTGTGGCACTGTATCAGGCATCGGAAAACTGGTATCAGTTTTTATCGCGCACCAATAACGTGTTACAGCTGGCAAAACAACGTGGCCGCAATCAGGTTGCCAACGAGGCCATGCTGGCCGCTGTCTGACGGGCGTGTTGCATATTTTTTAACGGGATCCCCTCTGGTTGTTGGCTCGGCCGGCGTAATCTTTTACACTAGCGGCCTAATGTTCCCAAGCAGGCTTTGTTATGTCCGAACCTACCAATAACACCACGCATTTTGGCTTTAAATCTGTACCTAAAGAGCAGAAAGTTGCGATGGTCGCCGATGTCTTTCACTCGGTCGCCGCCAAGTACGACATTATGAATGACGTGATGTCGATGGGCATTCACCGGCTGTGGAAACGTTTTACTATCGACTGCAGCGGCGTGCGGGCCGGGCAACAGGTACTGGATCTGGCCGGGGGTACCGGCGATATTACTGCCTTATTCTCCAAACGGGTTGGTCCAAGCGGCAAAGTGGTACTGGCCGATATTAATGAGTCAATGCTAAATGTCGGCCGCGATAAACTGCGTGACCTGGGCCTGGTGAATAATATCGAATTTGTGCAAGCCAACGCTGAAGCCCTGCCCTTTGCCGACAACAGCTTCGATATTGTCTCTATTGGCTTTGGCTTACGTAATGTCACCGATAAAGATGCGGCACTGCGCTCAATGTTCCGGGTGCTCAAGCCCGGTGGTCGCTTGCTGGTACTGGAGTTTTCCAAACCAGAAAGCGAATTACTCAGTAAAGCTTATGACCTCTACTCGTTCCGCATTCTGCCTTTTATGGGCCAGTTGATCGCCAATGATAAAGAAAGCTACCAGTATCTGGCCGAGTCAATCCGGATGCACCCGGATCAGGAAACCTTAAAGCAGATGATGCAGGACGCCGGCTTCCAGGAAGTCAGTTACCATAATCTGACCGGTGGTATTGTTGCCTTACATCGGGGCTATAAATTCTGATGTTGCCGTTATTGCCACAATTGCTGTGTGCTGTGGCAGAGCGGCTCAGCCGCAAAGCGATAGCGCTGGATCCATCCTGCCTGCCCAAACTGCGTCAGCTACAAGGCAAACAGCTGGCTTTCGCCTTACGCGAGCTGAAACTGACGATAGTGGTCAGCGCCGGTAGCGATAGTTTGCTGTTTAATCAGCAGGACGAAACGGCCGACTGCCGGATCAGTACCGATCTGGCCAGTTTGCGCCAATTGCGCGACCCCAGCCAGTTAACCCGCCTGATCAAAGCCGATGCCCTGCAAATTGACGGCGACTTACAGCTGGCGCAGCAATATGCCAGTTTTTTCCAGCAGCTTGACCCCGACTGGCAAACCGAGCTTGCCCGCTATCTGGGGGATGCCACCAGTCATAAATTGTTGCAGACGTTAAGCCAACTCAACAGCTACTGTAGTCAGAAATGGCAGTTGTTACAGCAAACACAGCTCGAGCTGGTACAGGATGAACTGCAATTAGTACCGGTGCGGGCAGAATACGAGCTGTTTACCCAACAGCTTAGCCAACTGCAGGGGCAGGTAGAGCAAGTCCGACGCAAAATCCAACAACTGCAGGAGTCCAGGTGCGCCTAAGCCGTTTCTATCAGATCCAGAAAACCTTGCTGCAATATGGGCTGGATGAGCTGATCCCTGCCCAGTGGCAACCCTGGTATGCCCGGGCGGCGCGGCGTTGTCTGTTCTGGTTAAAAAACCGCTATCCCGAACAGTCTGTCGCCGCCAGACTGCGTCTGGCATTGCAAAGTCTGGGACCGGTCTGGATTAAGTTTGGCCAGATGTTATCCACCCGGCGCGATTTATTACCGGCCGAGCTGGCAGACGAGCTGGCGATCCTACAGGATAAGGTCAGCCCCTTTCCTGGTGAGCAAGCCAAGGCATTAATCGAACAGGCGCTGGGACTAAATGATATCCAGCAGCTGTTCGCCGAATTCGACATTACACCTCTGGCTTCGGCCTCGATTGCCCAGGTGCACAGCGCCCGCTTGCAATTAGCTGACGGCACCCAGGCGGCTGTCGTGGTTAAGGTGATCCGCCCGGGGATCGAAAAGCAAATCCTGGCTGATCTCGCCCTGATGGACAGCCTGGCCGTAATCGCGGCCCGCCTGTTACCCGATGGCAAACGTCTGCGGCCACGGGAAGTGGTATCGGAATATCGCAAAACCATTCTCGATGAACTGGATTTGCAACGCGAAGCAGCGAACGCTATTCAACTACGACGCAACTTTGAAGGCTCAGATTCGCTGTATATTCCTTTTGTTTACGCCGATTACAGCCGCAGTAATATTATGGTCATGGAACGGATCTATGGTATTCCGGTTTCTGATATCGCGGCACTGGAAGCGCAAGGCACTAATATGGAGCTGCTGGCCAAACGCGGGGTCGAGGTGTTTTTTACCCAGGTATTCCGTGACAGCTTTTTTCATGCCGACATGCATCCGGGGAATATCTTCGTTGCGCGTGAGCATCCGGAAAATCCAAAGTATATCGGTATTGATTGTGGCATCGTGGGTACCCTCAATGCCGAAGATAAGCGCTATCTGGCAGAAAATTTTGTCGCCTTTTTTAATCGCGATTATCGCAAGGTGGCACAGCTGCATCTGGACTCTGGCTGGGTACCCGCCCATACCAAGGTAGAAGAATTTGAAAGTGCGATCCGCACCGTCTGCGAGCCAATTTTTCAAAAGCCGCTGGCTGAGATTTCCTTTGGGCATGTGCTGCTGAATTTATTTAATACAGCGCGCCGCTTTGAAATGCAGGTCCAGCCGCAGTTGGTGCTGTTGCAGAAAACCCTGCTCTATATTGAGGGTTTAGGGCGGCAACTGTATCCGCAACTGGATTTATGGAAAACCGCTAAACCCTTTCTGGAAAACTGGGTCAAACAACAGGTAGGCTTGCCAGCGATTTGGCGGCAGGTGAAAGAGAATTTTCCGTTCTGGGCAGAAAAAATGCCCCAGATGCCGGAGCTACTGCACCGCTATCTGGAGCAAGGCCCACGGCAACAACAGGCGCTGCTGTTGCAGTTACAAGCGTTGCAACAACAACAGCAACATGGGAAAGCGCAAATTATTAGTGCGGTGCTTGCAGCAGCCAGCTTAATCAGTGCTAGTATAGCGCTTAGCATCAATTTACCGGTACTGGCCAGCCTGTTGGGGGCCGGTGCCATCGCCCTAACGGTTAGGGCGCTGCTGCACTAGCAGCAGTCAGGCAATTCCGAGGATAAGAGCATGGGTTTTGGTGGTATTAGTATCTGGCAACTGTTGATTGTATTGGCGATTATTGTTTTGCTGTTCGGCACCAAGAAGCTGCGCGGTATTGGCTCTGATTTAGGCTCAGCCATCAAAGGATTCCGCAGCTCAATTAAAGATGAAGAGCAGCCGGAACAGCCAGCCGCCGAGCAAAAGCCACAACAGCTGCCAGAGCAGAAAAACACCGCTGCCAACAGCAACACGGTTAACACTGAAAAAGATAAAGTCTGATTATGGGCTTTTGGGAACTGCTGGTTATCGCGGTGGTCGCCCTGCTGGTGCTGGGACCGGAACGCCTGCCCGGGGCGATCCGCAGTACCGTGAAGACAGTGCGCAGTATCAAACAGTTTGGCCAGCAAATGCAGGCCGAGCTGAATGACAACCTGCGTGTACATGAGTTACATCAAAAGCTAAAAGACGCTGAAGCCAAAGGCCTGGTTAATCTGACTGCTGAGGAAACCGCAGCGCTAAAGGAGCTCACCGAAGCGGCAAATGCGGTGCGCCCGGCCAGTTCTGCTCAGGCGACACCTTTGCCAGTGCCAACCCCAGAAACTCCAGCACCAACTGCCGAAGAGACCGCTGTAAATAATGAAAACAAAACCGGATCCTGACAGCCTGTTAGGTCACCTCGTCGAGTTACGTAACCGTCTGCTCCGCTGCGTTATTGCGGTCTTAATCGTCTTTGCTGCGCTGGCTTACTTTGCGCGTGATATCTACGCCCTGCTGGCAGAACCACTGTTAGCGGTGTTGCCGGAAGGCACCAGCATGATTGCCACAGACGTTGCAGCCCCCTTTTTCGCGCCCTTTAAGCTGACCTTTATCGTCGCGATCTGTCTGGCTATTCCGTATATTCTGTGGCAAGTGTGGCAATTTATTGCGCCGGCGCTATACAGCCGTGAGAAAAAGCTGATGGCACCGCTGGTTTTCAGCAGCACCCTGCTGTTTTATGCCGGCATAGCGTTTGCCTACTTTGTCGTCTTCCCACTGATTTTCGCCTTTTTTACCAGTGTCGCGCCGGCCGGTGTCACCATTGCTACCGATATCAGCAGCTATCTGGATTTCGTGCTGAAGCTGTTCTTTGCTTTTGGCTTATCTTTTGAGATCCCGATTGCGATTCTGTTATTGATCTGGAGCGGCAGCGTAACCCGGCAGGCACTGGCCGAAAAGCGCCCTTATATTATTGTCGGCGCCTTTGTACTTGGCATGTTATTAACACCGCCTGATGTCTTATCACAAACCCTACTGGCTATTCCGATGTGGCTGTTGTTTGAAGCCGGCCTTTGGCTCAGCCGTTTTTATCAGCCCAAGACTGATGAACCCTCGCAGGAACAAGAACCATGAAATTACTGTTTACGACTTCAACTTTCGCCCTGTTACTGTTAGCCAGCCCCATGCTACAGGCGCAAAGTTCGCTGGCAGCGCAATTAGAGCAGTGCCGTACCGAGCAAAATGCGTTAAAGCGGCTGGTCTGCTATGACGAAATTAATCTACGCACTGCAGGCACCGTAGCCACCCCGGCACCACAGGCCGCTGAACGCGCGCGGCAAGCCACCATAGCCACGCCAGCCACGGATAATTTCGGCAAAGAACATCGTCAGGTCGCGGCAGATCCGGTGGACCAACTCTATGCCACTGTCACCAAGCTTAGCCTGAGTCCACGTAAAGAAATGATTATTGAGCTGGATAATGGCCAAATCTGGCGTCAGAGCGGCTCTGGCCAATTCCCCCTACAAAGCGGTGAGCGCATCTATATTAAGCGTGGCATGCTGGGCGCTTTCTATCTGGGTAAAGATGGCAGCAACCGCACCTTGAAAGTGGTACGCAGCAACTAAGATGCGCTGGTTTGATGCCGGGGTAAATTTATTTAGCCCGCAATTTGCCGGTCAGGAAGCCGCTATTGTGGACGAAGCGCAGGCGGCTGGCATAGCGCGTTTGCTGTTAATTAGCAGTGAGCTGGCAGAAAGCCAACACAACCTGGGGTTCCGCCTGCAATATGCGAACTGCTACACCACAGCAGGCGTCCATCCGCATCAGGCAGCCCAGGTTAGTAGCGACTGGCTGGCTAGCCTGCAACAGCTGGCACTTCAGCCTGGCGTAGTCGCGATTGGCGAATGTGGCTTGGACTTTAACCGCGATTTTTCGCCGCGTCAGCAACAACAACAGGTTTTCGCCGAGCAGCTGCAACTGGCTAAACAGCTTGATAAAGCGCTGTACCTGCATGAAAGGGATGCTTTTGCTACCCAACTGGCGATGCTAAACGAGCAACAAATCAGCTATGGCATCGCGCACTGCTTTACCGGCGATCGCAGTCAGCTACAAGCTTACCTGGACCTGGGGCTCTATATTGGCATCACCGGGTGGCTCTGCGACGAACGTCGCGGTCAGGCATTACAGCAAGCCATCCACTATATTCCGGCCGATCGCTTAATTCTGGAGACCGACGCCCCCTACTTACTCCCCAGAACAGTAAGACCCAGACCAAAACGTAATACCCCGGCGTTACTGCCGGCGATAGCGGCGGAGGTCGCGCGGCTGACTGGCCGTGAGTTGGCCGAAATCGCAGCGCAAACCTATGCTAATAGCTGCCGGCTATTTCAACTTGAGGATCGCTAAGTGAATACAAATCGCTATTTCCCAGCCAGCCGGCCCCGCCGGATGCGTGAACAGGACTTTAGTCGCCGCCTGATGGCCGAACACAAGCTGACAGTCGATGATCTGATTTATCCGCTGTTTATTGTCGAAGGTGAACAACAACGGGAGAGTATCGCCTCCATGCCAGGTATTGAGCGACTGAGTCTCGACCTGCTGCTTGAGGAAGCGAAAGAGCTGGTTGCTCTCGGTATTCCTGCCATCGCGCTGTTCCCGGTGGTACCGGCAGCGAAGAAGTCATTAAACGCTGAAGAGGCCTGGCAGCCGGATGCGCTGGTGCAACGGGCGGTAAAACTACTGAAACAGCAGGTTCCGGAACTGGGCATTATCACTGATGTGGCCTTGGATCCTTTTACTACCCACGGTCAGGACGGCATCATTGATGATAACGGTTATGTGCTAAATGATATCACCACTGAGGCGCTGGTGAAGCAAGCTCTGTCACATGCTGCTGCCGGTGCCGATATCGTTGCGCCCTCGGATATGATGGATGGCCGGATTGGCGCTATCCGCGAGGCGCTGGAAGACGCAGGTTATGTTAACACCCGTATTCTGGCTTACTCGGCGAAATACGCCTCCAGTTACTATGGCCCCTTCCGTGATGCGGTTGGCTCTGCTGGCAACCTTAAAGGTGGTAATAAAAAAACCTATCAGATGGATCCGGCTAACAGCAACGAAGCCTTGCATGAAGTCGCGTTGGATCTGGAAGAAGGCGCCGATATGGTGATGGTAAAGCCGGGTATGCCTTATCTGGATATTGTACGGCGGGTAAAAGACGAGTTTGGCGTGCCCACTTTTGCCTATCAGGTCAGTGGTGAATATGCGATGCATATGGCGGCTATTCAAAATGGTTGGCTCGCCGAAAAACCGGTGATTATGGAGTCGTTACTGGCATTTAAACGCGCCGGCGCCGATGGCATCCTGACCTACTTCGCCAAGAAAGTTGCGATCTGGTTGAAACAGGGCGCCTGAGACCAGCGGCGCCTGTGCTTCGCGACAGGCGCCCGACAAAGCCCGCTTAATTGATACTCAACTGCCAACCAGCTTGTTGCTGGTACTGGATTTCCTGTTCCAGCTCGGCACGCATCAAAGGGTGTTGTTCCAGCCAACCGTTCGGTAAAACCAGCTCCAGGCTTTCTGCCTTCGCGTTGATCGTGACCTGAGGCAGGGCCTCATGCCGGCGTCGCATCGACAATATCACCGCCAGGCGCAGGATACGGGTCAGACGCACCGCCAACACCACTGACGTCATCGTCTGCCGGGCCAGTACTTCAGGCATGATTTCGGCGCGATGGTTATGTACCAGAGCCATTAACAACTGCTGCTGTGCGCGGGTAAAGCCGGGTAAATCGGAGTGACTGATAATATAGGCACCATGATGATGGTGATTTTTGTATTCGATTAACAGGCCAAGTTCATGCAACAAGGCACTACACCGCAGCATGCTCAGGCCTTCAAACTTCTGCAGATCCCAGCGACTTTGTAATTGCGCCGCCAGCTCCAGTGCCATCTCAGCCACCCGCTGCGCATGCTGTTGATCAATAAAATAGCGGATCATCAGACTGTTTACGGTACGATGCCGGACATTGGCATCCTGCAGTTGCGGTAGCATGCTGTACAATACGCCTTCACGCAGCGCACCGCCGGACAGTGTCATGCCCTGAATATCCAGCTGCCGGAACAGGGCAATCAGAATGGCTAAGCCGGATGGAAATACCTGCTTGCGTTCCTGCGCCAGCCCAACCAGATTTAGCTGCTGCAACTGGCCACAGGCCATCACCTGCTGCAAGATATCATCCAGTTTTTGCAGGGTAATCACTTCGTCTTTACCCTGAGCGACCAGCATTTCCTGTACCGCCTGCACTGTGCCCGATGCGCCCACCGCCAGCTGCCAGCCGGCCTGCCGGAACTCGCTGACAATAGGCTGAATTTGTTGCTCAGCCGCAGCTATCGCCGCCAAAAAGTTTTCTTCGCTCAGTTGCTGATCGCTGAAATAGCGTTCCAGGTAGGTGACACAGCCCATATTTAAACTGGCCAGCTGTTTCGGGCTAAAGCCCTGACCAATCACCACCTCGGTACTGGCGCCACCAATATCAATCACCAGTCGACTGCTGTCACTGTTGGAGGTATGGGCCACGCCCAGATAAATGATGCGGGCTTCGTCCTCGCCGCTAATCACCTCGACTTTTTGCCCTAAAATGGCTTCAGCCTCAGTTAAAAAGCTGCTGACATTGCGCGCCAGACGCAAAGTCGCGGTGCCAACGATACGGATATTCTGACTGGGGATGTCCTGCAGGCGCTCGGCGAAAAGGGCCAGGCACTCCCAGCCACGTTTCATTGCTTTATGACTGAGCACCAGGCTGTCGTTTAAACCGGCCGCCAGCCTGACCTTGCGTTTGACCCGGCCAATCACTTGCACCGAGCCGCCGACCACCTTGACCATCAGCATATGAAAGCTGTTGGAGCCAAGATCGATCACCGCATAGATATCACTATGCGGTGAAGGCGTAGCCACTTTGACTGCGGTGAGATCAGGGGCGATTACGCGGGGCTCTGGCGCCATGGCTATTGCGTCCACTATGGCTGCGACCACCACTGCGGGCCTGGCCCGGGCGGCGTCTGACCCGCGGTTTTGGCGGGGTAAGATCGGTCAGCAAGGCATCCACGTCGTACTGGGTAACCGGGATCGGATGCTTGATATAGTCTTCAATCGCCGTCAGATTTAACGCATAACGTTCGCAGGCAAAACTGATCGCTTTACCACTCTCGCCAGCGCGACCGGTGCGGCCAATGCGATGTACGTAGTCTTCGCAGTCATCCGGCAAATCGTAGTTAAAGACATGGCTGACTTTCGGGATATGTAAACCACGGGCGGCAACATCGGTCGCTACCAGAATATCCAGTTTGCCGGTAGTAAAATCATCGAGGATTTTCAGCCGTTTTTTCTGGATCACGTCACCGGTTAATAGGCCAACCCGGTGACCATCGGCGTCTAACCAATGATAGACATCTTCACAGGCATGCTTGGTATTAGCAAACACTATGGCTTTATCCGGCCATTCTTCTTCCAACAGCGTTAGCAACAGCGGCATCTTATGTTCATGCGCCGGATAGAACAGTTCTTCACTGATCCGGCTACCAGTCATTTCTTCCGGCGCGATATGGATATGTACCGGCTGGTTCATCTTCTCAAACGCCAGTTCCTGTACTTTATATGACAGGGTGGCAGAGAATAATAGACTTAAGCGTTCGGTCGCCGGCGGCATCCGGTTAAACATAAAGCGGATATCTTTGATAAAGCCAAGATCAAACATCCGATCTGCTTCATCCAGCACCACCACCTGAATTTGCGACAGGTCGTACAAACCTTGTTTCAGGTAATCGATCAGCCGGCCGGTGGTACCAATTAAAATATCTACACCCTGCTCCAGGGCCTGGCGTTGAGAATCATAGCCCTCGCCCCCATAGATCAGACCAAGCCGCAGGTTGGCTTTTTGCGCCAGCATTACGGCATCATTATGGATCTGAACGGCCAGTTCGCGCGTAGGAGCCATAATAATAGCCCGCGGTTGGCCTGAGCCTTTTGGCTCATGGGTCAGCAGATGGTGAAAGGTCGCCGTTAAGAAAGCCAGTGTTTTACCCGTACCTGTTTGCGCTTGACCGGCGATATCTTTGCCAGCTAACGCCAGGGGTAAACATTGGGCCTGAATTGGCGTACAATAACCGAAACCTTGCGCATTCAATGCGTCAAGAACCTGGGGCGCCAATGCGAAATCGGCGAATTTATGCGATGTTAAGTGTGTTTTATTCATACCTGCCTAGCATAACTGTTACGCTTGCAATAAGAAACAGCCGCGATTAAATTGATAATAGATATTTGCAGTGTAACTGCACAGCCTGAACGGAGAAATAGATGAGCGAACATATTTTACAGGTTTCTGACGACAGTTTCGAAACTGACGTGTTAAAAGCAGAAGCGCCGGTACTGGTAGACTTCTGGGCAGAGTGGTGTGGGCCTTGTAAAATGATCGCGCCAATCCTGGATGATGTCGCCACTGAATACGCCGGTAAGGTCACTGTTGCTAAGGTCAATATCGACCAGAACCCGAATACACCACCTAAGTTTGGTATTCGTGGTATTCCAACCTTACTGTTATTCAAAAACGGTCAGGTTGCAGCAACCAAGGTTGGTGCGCTGTCAAAAACCCAGTTAAAGCAGTTCCTGGATAGCAATATCTAAGCACAGTACGAAAAAAGGCGTATTTTTTATACGCCTTTTTAAATTGTCTGCTGGACGCAGTCATTATCAGCTGCTATTGTGTGCAATAGCAAAAGTCCTGAACCACGCTTGTCTGTCGAAAAAACCAACTTCAATCCCTTATTTTTATCGAACCGATAAGCTTTTACTCTGTTTTTACCAACAAGAACCCATCAAATATGCATTTAACAGAACTGAAACTGAAGCCAATTAGCGAACTGGTTGAGCTGGCTGAGTCTATGGGCCAGGAAAATATGGCCCGTCTGCGCAAGCAAGACATCATTTTCGCCATCCTGAAAGCCCATGCCAAAAACGGTGAAGAAATTTACGGTGATGGCGTACTGGAAATTCTACAGGACGGCTTCGGTTTTCTGCGCTCCTCTGACAGCTCTTATCTGGCCGGCCCGGATGATATCTATGTCTCGCCGAGTCAGATCCGCCGTTTTAACCTGCGTACCGGTGACAGTATTTCAGGTTTGATCCGGCCACCAAAAGAAGGTGAGCGTTATTTCGCGCTGTTAAAAGTCAGCGAAGTGAACTTCGGTAAACCAGAACAAGCCCGCAATAAGATCCTGTTTGAAAACTTAACGCCGCTGCATGCCAATTCACGCCTGCGGATGGAGCGGGGTAATGGCAGCCGTGAAGATATCACGGCCCGGGTATTAGATCTGGCAGCGCCTATTGGCCGCGGTCAACGCGGTCTTATTGTAGCCCCGCCGAAAGCCGGTAAAACCATCTTATTACAGAATATTGCACAGTCGATTGCCGCCAACCACCCTGAGTGTGTGCTGATGGTCTTACTGATCGATGAGCGTCCGGAAGAAGTCACCGAGATGCAACGCCTGGTAAAAGGTGAAGTGGTGGCCTCGACTTTCGATGAACCAGCCAGCCGTCACGTCCAGGTTGCGGAGATGGTGATTGAAAAAGCCAAGCGCTTGGTCGAACACAAAAAAGATGTGATTATCCTGCTCGACTCAATTACCCGTTTAGCCCGTGCTTACAACACCGTGATCCCAAGCTCCGGCAAAGTATTAACCGGTGGTGTCGATGCCAACGCCTTGCATAAACCAAAACGCTTCTTCGGTGCCGCCCGTAATGTGGAAGAAGGTGGCAGCCTGACCATCATCGCGACGGCGTTGGTTGATACCGGCTCGAAAATGGACGAGGTTATCTACGAAGAGTTTAAAGGTACCGGTAATATGGAATTACACCTGTCGCGCAAAATTGCTGAGCGCCGGGTATTCCCTGCTATCGACTTTAACCGCTCTGGTACCCGCCGTGAAGAGTTATTGGCGTCACCGGAAGAGCTGCAAAAAATGTGGATTTTACGCAAGATCCTCAATCCAATGGATGAGACAGATTGCATGGAGTTCCTGATCGATAAGCTGTCGATGACCAAGACCAACGATGAGTTTTTCGACGCGATGAAGCGGCAGAAATCTTAATTCTGCCTGCAGCAAAAAAAACCGGCTTTATGGCCGGTTTTTTTCTGCCATTTGCTGCTTCAACTGCAGAAATTTCGGCAGCAAAATTTGTCTGGCGTTCTGATCCAGCCAGTAAAACAGCAGCTCCTGAAAATCATCAGCCTGCCACAATACCGGTAATACCTGATTGATTTCCGTGATCAGCTGCTGACTCAACGGATGCTTATTGCAAGTGATATAGGACACCGAATAAGGCGAAGCACCAAGCAGCGCGGCGCTGGCAATATCGCTGGTATAAGCCAGGTTACGCTGATAAAACTGCATCCGCTCAGGGTATTCAATGACATAATCGATACGTCGGGAATGCAGCAGCGCTGCCGCATTCAATTCACTGGTAAACTCTGTCGCCAGCAGATTGCTGCCTTGCTGGCCTATCGCCTGTAGCATCACCTCGGGATAATACCTGTTGGGTTGATAGGCGCCAATCAGCTCCGGATGCTGTACCAGCTTATTAATATCCAACGTCAGATCGCCTTCAACATAGTCGGCGACCATGCTAGTACTAACATAATTTACCGCGAAGCCCGGGCCGATCGCCACCGGCAAAGAGTAATAACGGGTACTGGCCCGCTCCTCGGTATACAACGAGCCCGCGATACAGATAATTTCGTCGCTGCGCTGAAAATGCGGCTCAATTCGCCCCAGACTGATTAAGCGGCTTTGATGCTGATACTGCGGCAGTAAGGCCGCCAAGCGCTTAAGTAACAGATCAAAGGTGCCCTTACCCAGATGTGGCCCTTCCAGGATCTGGTGCGGTGCCCAATCTGTTTGTAACCAGACCACAGTAGGATTGCCCGCCGCAGCAGCTGCGGGCAATATTGAGGTCGCCACCAGATAAAACGCACTACTTAACACTAAAATTCCCTCTTGTGTTATCAGGGCGGATGCTGCAGAAATTCTGCAGCCTTTCGGTTAGCCGATAACCTGATGCAATAATGGGTAACTGACAGCGGCACCAAACTGACAGGCCGCCAGATATTCCGCTTGTGCTACAGCGGCAGCCTCGCTAGTCGCTGCATGCACCATCGCAATCGGCTCACCGGCGCTAACCTCAGTGCCCGCGGCAACAATGTTGCTAAAACCCACTGCCGGATCAATTTGTTGTGCCGGGTGTGAACGACCGCCGCCCAAACGTACCACCGCCATCCCTAAGCCAACGGTGTCAGTATAGACCAGTTTGCCCGTTTGTGGAGCCAGTACCGGAACAACCACCGGCGCCTGCGCCAGATAGTTATCAGGCCGCTCCAGTAAATCTGCCGGCCCTCCCAAGGCACTGACCATTTTGGCAAAGATTTCAGCGGCTTTACCACTGCTCAGACTATGTTCCAGCGCAGCGATGGCGGCGGCCTTATCCTGATAGCGTTTACCGAGCAGCAGCATATTGGCACCCAACTCCAGCGTCAGCTGGTGTAACCGTGGTTCGCGGTATTTGCCGGTCAGATAATCCAGCGTTTCGACCACTTCCAGCGCATTACCGGCGGTGGTGCCGAGGATCTGATTCATATCGGTGATCAGCGCCCGGGTGGCGACACCGGCGCCAGTCGCCGTGTTAACAATACTGTGGGCTAAGGCACTGGCATCCTCTGCCGTGGCCATAATGGCACCGTTACCGACTTTGACATCCATCACCAGGGCATCCAGCCCCTCGGACAGTTTTTTCGATAAAATCGAGGCCGTAATCAACGGAATAGACTCTACTGTCGCCGTCACATCACGAATCCCATAGAGCCGGCGATCGGCCGGCGCCAGTTCACTGCTCTGGCCGACAATGACACAGCCCAGCTCAGGTAACAGCTGGCGAATTTTCGTCAGGGGTTGCGTACAGCTGTAGCCCGGTATAGCTTCCAGTTTATCGACTGTACCACCGGTGTGCCCGAGGCCGCGCCCGGCAATACTGGGCATAAAGGCGCCACAGGCCGCAACCATCGGCGCCAGCATCAGGGTCACCTTGT
Source organism: Alishewanella sp. HH-ZS (assembly GCF_001704375.1). Lineage (NCBI taxonomy): Bacteria > Pseudomonadati > Pseudomonadota > Gammaproteobacteria > Alteromonadales > Alteromonadaceae > Alishewanella > Alishewanella sp. HH-ZS. The sequence continues at coordinate 59,491 of NZ_LZEJ01000005.1, forward strand.
CACCGACGCCGCCAGTACTGTGTTTATCCACCACCGGACCATTCAGGCCCGGCCATTGTAATACAGTACCGGAGTCGCGCATTGCCAGCGTCAACGCCACCGTTTCCGGTACCGTCATGCCATTTAAATAAATCGCCATCGCCAGCGCCGCAGCCTGGCTATCGCTAAAGCTGTCGTCGGTCAGCCCCTGCACAAACTGCCGGATCTCGGCTTCGTTTAACACGCCACCATTGCGCTTACGTTTAATAATTTCCTGTGGAATGGCCATTTATATATCCTTTTCAATTTTTGTGCTGGCTGCCAGATAGGTTGGCGTAAAGGCATCCGGCAATAATTGCTGCAAACTCCAGCTCTGTTGCTCACCTAAATGATTACAACTGGCGATCGGACTGTCTGGTAAAAAGAATTCGGCGATCACCTGCCGGCAAATACCGCAGGGCGGGGTAAGTTTCGTTTGCGGGGTATATACCATTAACGCCTGAAAGCGGCGTTGGCCGGCCACCACGGCAGCGGCGATGGCATTGCGCTCGGCGCAAACCGTACCGCCGTAAGAGGCGTTCTCAACATTACAGCCGGTGAAGATCTGACCATTTTCAGCCAGTACTGCCACACCAACCGGAAACTGACTATAGGGCGCATAAGCCTGCGCGGCGGCATCTTTGGCAGCCTGTTGCAGGGCTGCCCAATCGAGTTGTTTCACTATTTGAAACCCGGTTAACCAATGGGCATATAGTGTTGCCGCGAATCCGTTGCCGGTCAAGCCCTGCTTAGGCGTGCCGCCAGTAATCGACAAAACACGATTAGGGTCAGCAATAACCAGAAACTGGCCAGTGGCACCAGCCAGAACGCATTAACGATGCCGGCTTGTCCGGCCCAAAGCCCGGTTAGGAGTCCGGCAAACTGGAAACCCACCGCACTGCCAATGCTGGCAATACCGGACAGTACCGGGCCATTGTCACTATCCAGATCCATCACTGTGGCCAGCATCAGCGGGAAAATGGCGCCAATCCCCAGACCCAGCAATAAATTTCCTACCCCGAGCAGCGCAACGGTCGCGCCCAGCTTCACCAACAAAGCACCAGTGACGGTCAGGATACCTAATAGCAGTAACAACTGGCTTGCCGTTAGCCAGCGCAGCAGCAGCGCAAAGCCCAGCCGGCTCAGCACCATACCGCCGGTAAACCAGGCCAGCAGTAACCGGCTTTGCTCTGCCTGTAAACCGAGGCCGGTTACCGCATAGCTGACAAACCAGTTACCCTGGCCCCACTCCGCCGCGCCATATCCAATCATCACCAGCAGTAGCAGTAAAAACAGTGGCTGGCGTAATAATGCCGTGTAAGACAAACTTCTGGCGCCGCTGCGTGCCGGCTGCGCCAAAGCCGGTAACCTTGAAGCCACCCAGTAGCTGTAACAGGCAATAACAAGCAGGCCAAAAGCAAGGATCCGTAGCGGCCAGCGCCAGTCATCCAGGTAGCGGAACAGCAGTACCACCCACAGGGGCGCGGTAAGGGTGCCAAGACTAAACATAAAGTCCATCAGTCCCATCATCGCCGCCCTGCGGTTAGCAAATAAGCGGGCGATCAGCGTATGGCCAATGGTAAACATAATGGAATAGGTCATGCCGATCAGAGTGATCAGCAGCAGTAAATAGCGCCAGTCGTTAACCAGCGAGATCAGTAGTAACCAACAGGCGGATAACAGCGCCAGTGCCGCGAACAGCTTTAAAAACTGAAACTTCTGCGCATACTTACCGCCCAGCACGGCACCGAGTATGGTGCCAACCGACATCAGACTAAAGAACAGACCGCTAAGGCTTTTCGATAGCGCCAGCTCTGCCGCCAAATCAGGCAGCAGCAAGCCCCACAGAATAATCAGGTTACCGAGGATAAAGAAACCGCTAAAGATCACGGCAGTCGGTGCAGCACGCGACATCGCTAAACTCCCTGCGCCAGCTTACCGCAGCTGCGGTTTGGCACTAACGTAATTCGAAAGCATCGGCATCCAGCTGCGCCGGAAACTGCTGCCGGAACTGCTGTAACGCCGCCAGATCGGCCTCTGCATAAAGGATGCCGCTCTGCTCAGGCGCCAGCTCAGCCAGCGGCTGGCCCAGATAATCGACAATCAGGCTATCGCCGCGGTAATTAAGACCATTAGCATCCTGCCCCACCCGGTTGCAGCCAAACACATAGGCCTGATTTTCAATCGCTCTGGCCTGCAATAATAACCACCAGGCGCGGCTACGCGGCGCCGGCCAGTTTGCGACATAAATTATGGCATCATAATCGCCCAGGTTGCGGCTAAAAACCGGAAAGCGCAGGTCATAACAGACCTGCAGCAAGATGCGCCAGCCTTGCCAGTTAACAATAACCCGCTGCTGTCCGGCGGCATAAGCCTGATGCTCACCGGCCATGCGGAATAAATGGCGTTTATCATAGGACTGTACCGCACCATCCGGGGTGACAAAATACAGCCGGTTCACATAGTGCCCGTCAGCTGCGCGAACCGCCAGCGAACCGGCAATGGCACTTTGATAGTGCGCCGCCTGCTGTTTAAGCCAGCTTAGTGCCGGCCCGGGCTCATGCTCGGCGATACGGGCACTGTCCATACTAAAACCACTGGCAAACATTTCTGGCAATACCAGCAAGTCTGCGGCCGGGGCGGCGGCCAGTTGCCGCGACAGCGCCTGCAGGTTAGCCGCAGTATCCTGCCATACCAGTTCTGTTTGCAGCATCGCTACCCTTAGCTTGGGTGCCATCACAGCCGGCATAACACCTCCGCGGCCTGAGCCAGTGTCGTATCCTGCTTGGCAAAACACAGCCGGATTATCCGTGCATTGGACCCATGCTGATAAAATACCGACAGCGGGATCGCCGCCACTTTATGCTCGATGGTCAGATAACGGCAAAAACTGAGGTCATCCAGCTCTGGCGCAATGGCGCTATAGTCCAGCAGCTGAAAATAAGTACCCTGACAAGGTAACAAGCTGAACCGACTACCGCTTAACGCCTGGCGGAACTGATCGCGCTTGTGCTGGTAAAACGCCGCCAGCTCGGTCACCTGCTGCGGCTGTTCGCGCAGCATCTCGGCGATCGCATATTGCGCCGGCGTAAAACTGGAGAAGGTGACATACTGATGAATTTTCCGAAACTCTGTCATCAGCCCAGCTGGCGCCACCGCATAACCGAGTTTCCAGCCGGTAACATGAAAGGTTTTACCAAAGGATGACACGATAACCGAGCGTGCCGCCAATTCCGCATAACAATTCGCGCTCAGCCGCGGTGCCGCATCGTACACCATATGCTCGTAAACTTCGTCACTAAGACAATACAGGCCATGCTGGGCAACCAAGTGCTGCAAGGCCAGCCAGTCTGCATGGCTAAATACCATTCCGGTTGGATTATGCGGGCTATTGACGATAATCAACTTAGTACGCGGCGTGAGCCGTGTCGCCACCTGCTGCCAGTCAACCCGATAATCCGGCGCCTCTAAACGCAGATGCACCGGTACACCACCGGCTAACTGAATGGCCGGGCTATAGCTGTCGTATGCCGGGTCAAACAGGAGCACCTCGTCCCCCGGCTGCACCAGCATCTGGATCGCGACAAATAAGGCTTCAGTGGCGCCGCTGGTGACGGTGATCTCACGGCTCTCATCCAGAACTCGGCCATAACAGCGTGCGGTCAGGGCCGCAATTTGCTGCAGTAACAAGGGAACACCCGGCATCGGCGCATATTGGTTTAAGCCGGCGCTACTGTGCCTGGCCAGCGCGGCCAAAAGCTGGCTATCGGCAGCAAAATCGGGAAAACCCTGCGATAAATTAATGGCTTGCTGCTCTGCCGCTAACTGCGACATCTGACTGAAGATGGTGGTGCCCACCGCGGGTAACTTGGAAACTATCGACATAAGGGCTGAAAAAGTTGCGAAAACCGGCATCAATGCTATCATTTGGCAGGTTTCAAGTATAGACATCTAAACGCTCAAGCGTATAAACGCCTTAATGGTTAAAATATTTAACCGCGTCAGGCAATAAATAGCGACGAATCGCAGCGAATAACCAGGTCAGTAGCATGAATAATACAGCCCATGTGCATCAGCTTAACCCGAACGCCATTGCGCTCTGCAGCCTTGGCCGCTGGATCGCCAGCCGGCATTGGGTGCCCGCCACCGGCGGTAATTTCTCCATTCGTCAGGGCGAAAACAGCGCTCTGGTCACCGCCTCCGGCAAAGATAAAGGCGAACTCAGCCCGCAAGATCTGCTGCCGGTAAGCTGGCAGGATGAACAGCTGTCCAGCCCGCACGGAACGCCGTCAGCAGAAACCGCCTTGCACGCCGAATTGTACCGGCTGGATCCGGCCATTAAAGCAGTGCTGCATACCCACTCCGTACATGCCACGGTATTTTCGCGTCTGGTGCAGGCCGACAGCTATCTGTTTAGCGGCTACGAGATGCAAAAAGCCATCACCGGCATTAAAAGTCACCAGCAGTTATTGCCACTGGCGGTATTTGATAATACGCAGGATATCCCGGCCCTGGCGAAACAGCTGCGCCAACGCTGGCTGCAAAAACCTTTGCCGTTTGCACTGCTGGTACGCGGCCATGGTCTTTATGCCTGGGGCCATAGCCTGGAGCAGGCAAAAAGGCATTTGGAGGGTTGGGAATTTCTTATACACTGCGAACTGGAACGTATTAAATTAACAGGCTTACCGTGAACTACCGCGCCATTATTACCGATATTGAAGGCACCACCAGCCGCATCAGCTTTGTCACTGACATCTTGTTTCCGTACGCCAAAGCGCATTTACCAGCCTTTATTCAGCGTGAGCAACAGCAGCCGGCGGTGGCAGCAGAACTGGATGCCATCCGGCGCCTGCTGGGCCAGCCGGCCGCCAGCACCGACGACTGTATTGCCGCCCTGCTGGACTGGATCGCTGCCGATAAAAAACTGACACCGCTAAAAACCCTGCAAGGCATGGTTTGGCAGCATGGTTATCAACAAGGCCATTTTCAGGGCCATATTTATCCGGATGCCGCCGCGCAACTGCGCCACTGGCAACAGCAGGGCATCCAACTTTATGTATACAGCTCCGGCTCAGTACAAGCGCAACAGCTGCTGTTCCAGTACAGCGAAGCCGGTGATCTGCGGCCGCTGTTCAGCGGCTACTTTGATACCCGCATCGGCGCTAAGCAGGAGATCGCCAGCCATGCGGCTATCCTGCAGCATTTGCAGCTGCCGCCCAATCAGGTGCTGTTTTTATCCGATGTCCCGGCCGAGCTCGACGCCGCCGCCAAGCTTGGCATTGCCACAGTGCAACTGATCCGGGAGCAGCAAGCGCCCAGCCAGCACCAGCGGGCCGAAAATTTTTATCAGATTGAGGTGCAATAAGAGGTGCAAAGTTAGATGAGCCGTTTACAAATCTTCGACCTGAGCCAGCCCCAGCAAGCGCGATTTAGCAGTAGCGACGCTGCTGAGATCGCCGCGAAATTGCAGCAACAGGGCATTCGCTTTGAACAATGGCAAGCCGCAGCGCCAGTCAGCGCCAGCAGCAGTAGCGAACAGGTGCTCTCAGCCTATGCCGCCGATATCAGCCGACTAAAAGCAGAGCAAGGTTATCAGACCGTGGACGTGATTTCGCTGCACCCGGCGCATCCGGATAAGGACGCGCTGCGGCAGAAGTTTCTGGATGAGCATATCCATAGCGAAGATGAAGTGCGGTTTTTTGTCCGTGGTCAGGGCTTGTTCTGCCTGCATTTAGGTGAGCAGGTCTATCAGGTGGTGTGCCAGCAGAATGATCTGATCAGTGTGCCGGCCAATACCCCGCATTGGTTTGATATGGGCAGCGCCCCGGATTTTACCGCTATCCGGTTGTTTAATAACCCAGCGGGTTGGGTGGCGCACTTTACTGGCACCACTCTGGCCCGACAATTTCCGCTGTTAGATTAGGCGACAAGCCGCTACCAGACACCATTTTGCCGCAGTAGAATGCTGCAAAATGGTGCAACACTGATAAAAGGGCTAGATAAGCTAGCTTAACCAACTGAAAGTAAATCACTTTTAATTATGGTTTAGCTCTTGCAGTAATTTTGTCATACTAGTTTCCTATACTTCACGTTGATGCTGATACCCGGGTAAGTTGATATGTCTTTGCAAACACCGCTGCGAGGCTTGCGCTGTTTCTGTGTTGCCGCAGAATGCCTTAGCTTTAAAGAAACGGCGAAACAGCTGTACCTGACGCCATCTGCGGTAAGCCATCAAATCAAACAGCTGGAAGATAACCTGAACCTGAGTTTATTTGAGCGCAAAACCCGCGCCATTGAATTAACCGAAAGCGGTAAACAGTTTTATCACGCCATTAAGCCGCTGCTGGAGCAACTTAGCCAAACCATTAACCAGTTTAGCCAGGTAGAACGCACCCAAGAAGTCAGTATCTCGATGCCGGAGTTCTTTGCCAGTGAGCTCTTTGTCCCGCGCTTGCGCGGCTGGTCGGAACAATATCCGAATATTAACCTGACGCTGGAAACGGTGAAATCGCGCCGTGAGACCCCGAAATATACCGATGTGTCGGTGGTGCTATCCGGCAAAAAGCCGCAGGATGTGCTGTCTTACGATCTGTTCCCCATTAGCTATATCCCGGCCTGTAACCCGAGCTTGTTTCAAAAGCTGCATGGCAAAGGCTACCGGGTGCTGGAGAAAACACCGCTGATCCTGCATCAGGCGCGGCCCACAGCCTGGCACCAATGGGCAGAGCGGGTCGGTTATCATCAGTTTCAACCAAAACAAATTATTCAACTGGACAGTATGTTTAGCGTGGCCCGGGCAGCACAGCAAGGTCTGGGGGTGGCGCTGATCCCGATGCCGATCAGCCACGCCTGGTTTAGCAGCGGCGCCCTGGTCAAGCTGTTTGAACAGGATTTACTAAGCCGCGACCGTTACTATCTGGTGCAGCATAATGAGGATCCGGAGCGGCCGGAAATTAAGCTGTTAATCGACTGGGTACTGCAAAGCTTTAATACCCCGGAAGTAGCGCTGCAACCCGCGAGCTAACGGCATTTTCCGCCACTTTTCACTGAAGCAAAGTTCCGCCGCCATAGATGAATTTTTTTAACCTGTCAGGTGTTTTTTTATCGTTTGTACAGCTTGTCGGTACGGCTTATAGTTAGCCCGTGTTCGAGATTCGAATACAGCGGTTAAAGTTGTTGAAGGGTGTAACCTACCCTTACCTGTCTACCTTGTCTTAGCCCGATTGAATAAATCGGGCCTTTTTTTGTTTGAAAAACGCTAGTGAATTGATGTCGAAGTAAAATATTTTCTGATCGCCAACATACAGTGGTGGCTCCCAGATATTATCTGTAAGGATGATATTATTCACTCCCAACGCTTTAAGGGCGTCGTAGCTGTAGCTCCACAAACCGACGTGCTTAATTGACTCATAGTGGTCAGAATGTTGCCCTAATATCATTACTCTGTAATCAACACCCAGCTCCCGCAATAACACACATTCTCGCAGATGATTACTGCTAACAGGAAATTCAAACTGACTGCCATATCTTGCTCTCAACTCAGATAAATCACAACTTAAGGAATAATCATCGACCGCTTTCAAATAGGAAGCACTTACAAATGGTAGTTGTCGCATTTGTAGTAAACTGCCATGCCAACCGACAAAGCTACTTCTTCTTAAAAACTTATCCTTGCCAGCTATAAAAACATAATTAGCACATGACGATATACAATACTCACCAACTTCTACATCTAGTGTATTCTCGCGTACCCACTCGCCCAGTTGTATACCGGATTCTACCGCACCGCCTGAACTCGAAATCACGATGCGTTTGGGTTTTGCATTACTTTTTTCGAATAGCGTAAATGCCGTTACATTCTTAGATTCTGTAATAACACCATGATATTCAATATGCCCATGATCATTTACAAAAACTTTAGAGTATACAACGCTAGGAAATGAAACCAGCAGCAGAAAAAATATTATCTTCATTTTAAAACCCCAGAGCATATTGATGCTCTGGAGGCGCTCCAACAATATTAGAAAGAGTAAGTACCACCTAGCCACGGATTTTTTTCACATATAACCTTTGGCTCGATCCATACGAATTGAGTGTAACAGCTTCCTCCAGAAACTAACTCTAGCTGTTCAAGCGTGAGCTCATTCAATGAATTAGTCTGATTTAAATTTGTATCTTCCATCTGTTCTCTCCTTGAAATACTTCTAATTTAAGGGTTTACCCGTTACCGAGCGTTATAACAACCCAAGCAGGTTTAAAATCGGCTTAAACATCCATCTTTCTCTTTTCAAAGAGCCTACCGGAATATCTCAGCACGATATCTGCGCTTAACGGCATGTCCGATTGCAGCAGGACGATGTTGCCATAAGCGCGGATCTTGTGTCAGCTCAGTGCACCCTTTAACCAATGCACATACACCGATATAGCGGCAGGTATATCGACTTCTCCCGGAAGCACGATAGCCTGCGCCAAATTAATTTTGGTTTGTTATCCCTAATCCAAATTGCGCCTTATAGGCGGCAGTAATATCCTGTAACTGCCCCTGAGATAATTGCATAATGCGCTCCGCATTAAGAATGGTTTCCGGGCGATGCGCGATGACAATGCGGGTCATTTTTAGTTGCTTAATGGCTTGATTGACATAGTGCTCCAGCTGCACATCCAAATGGCTGGTCGCTTCATCCATAAATAAGATTTTCGGTTTACGATACAGCGCTCTGGCTAACAGTACTCGCTGTTTCTGGCCGCCGGAGAGTGAACTGCCCATATCGCCAACCAAGGAGTTATAACCCATTGGCATGGTCGAGATATCCTGATGAATACCAGCCAGTTGCGCCGCTTCAACCACCCGCTGCATCTCCAGCTGCGGGTCAAAAAAGCTAATATTCTCGGCTAAGGTGCCAGACATAAGCTGATCATCCTGCATGACGGCGGCGACTTGGCTGCGGTAATGGCGTAGGCCAAGGTGGCGGATGTCGATACCATCAACTTCGACCTTGCCACTTTCTGCCGGCAGCAGCCCCAGCATAATTTTCATCAAGCTGGTTTTGCCGGTACCGGACGGGCCAATAATGGCGATATTCTCACCGGCTTTAACGTTGAGAGTTAAATCATTAAATAGCAGCGGGTCATTACTGGCATAACGAAAACGAATTGCGGTTAAACTTAACTGGCCGCTGAGCGCGCGGCTATCGCTGGCACTGCCCTCATCTTCTTTCTCGGTCAGCGCAATATCGGCTAAGCGGTCTAAATGCAGCCGGGTCATTTTAATTTCTACCACTTTATCAATTAACGCGGCGGTGCGGTTGGTAAACTGGTTTTTATAAGCCATAAAGGCAAACAACATCCCGACTGACATCTCGCCAGTCATGACTGTTAAGGCGGCCAGATACACCACCAGAATATTCTCAATACCAAACAGTAGCTGATTAATGGTGCCATAAGAGATTTGCCATTTACCGAGCCGGTAATTCTGATTAACCGCATCAGCAAAACGGTTTTGCCAGATATTTAAGCGTTGGGTTTGCAGGCCAAATAGCTTAATACTCTGCATGCCGCGCACCGTTTCCATAAAGTTACTTTGCTCTTTGGCGGCGGCGACGATACTGGCTTCGGTAAGTTGGTGAAGTGGGTGGTATAATGCCCAGCGTAACAGCGCATACAGTAGCACCGCGATACCGACCACCAGGCTTAGCTGCGGGCTATAGAGGTACATCATCACCAGCACGGTAATGGCCATAATGCCATCAATCACCCCTTCAACCAGGCTATTGGTTAGTAACTCGCGGACTGCATTAAGTGAACCAAAACGGGAGACCACATCACCCATATGGCGTTTTTCAAAAAAGCTTAGCGGTAGATGCACTAGATGGCGCATTAAATTAGCCGCCATTTGCACGCTCATCACTGAGCCTAAATGCAGCACCACCCAACCGCGCAGGGTTTGCGTCAGCACCTGTAGCAGCATCAGTAAGCCAAAGCCCAGTGCAAGCACCACCAGCAAGGGTTTATCCTGGCTAATCAATACTTCGTCGACAACGAGTTGCGTATAGTAAGGTGCCGCTAAGACAAAGACTTGCAGTAATAGCGATAATATAAACAGCTTGGTAAGAGAGGGTACCAAGCCTTGCACCTTGCTCCAGAAAGCGGTTAAGCCTAAACGCACCCGCTCATCTATTTTTTTAAATTCCGTACTGGGTGTTAACTCCAGCGCCACACCGGTAAAGGCCTTATCCACATCCGCTAAGCTAACCCGTCGTTCACCTAACGCCGGGTCTAAAATGGTAATACCGTTGCGATGCACTTTTTTTAGCACCACAAAGTGGTTCATCTCCCAGTGCAAAATGCAGGGGGTGCGCAGATTTTTTAAATCAACCAAATCCAGCTTTAAGGCACGCGGCGTTAAGCCAAGTTGATTTGCCAGCTGCATTAGCTGCTGCAGATTGGCTCCCTTTAGCGACACGCTATAGCGATTACGTAGTGTGGTTAAATCCAGCTGATGGCCATGGTGATTGGCGACCATAGCGATACAAGCTAGACCGCACTCAGCGGCTTCGGATTGGTAGATCATTCTACTACTTAGAATAAAGCTAGTAGTCTATTAAACAATTCAATCGCATACTCAGTTAAGGTATATCCCAGAGCTAAGCCAAGCACTGTGCCAATTAGGATCCCTAAACAATAATGTGTTTTTTTCAACGACATTCTGCCTCCTATTAAAAGAACTTTTTTAAAGGGGGACTCGCCCCCTCTGTTTTACTGGGTACGTTCGTAAACCTCAAGGCCAATAGCAATTACTACCCCTGCAGCAAATCCCCTGCCAGCTCTCATAACTCCTTTTTGAACCATACGCGTTGCTGCAACAACTCTATTATTTGCACCGCCATGTGCTTCAGCTATCTCGTCAAGCGAAAGATTTGCCTGATTATTTCTTATTTATCATTTCCCGATACTCACATTTCAATTGCTGGTTCAGCTGGAGTATATCCAGCAACAGCAAAACCTACAAAATCTCCAGCCATACCAAAAATATTTTAATCAAATTTTGCAGTTGCAAGTTCGGAAGATGCCTCATAAGCAATACGCGAAATTATTACGCTCTCTTTGGAGACAAAAAATTAGCTATATAATCAATGGATTATTAGGAACAAAAATAATAACCGCTAAAATACCAAACAGAATAGGTTGTAATAACCATATTTCTTTTAAGAAACTTTTTTCGGAGCTATTCGATTTATCTTCCCAAATTTTTTTAAGGGTTTTATCCCCCTCATTGTATTTGAATAAGGCATAGAATACGGATAATAATGATAGAAAGACCCCAACTCGTATAGTAAAAAAAGTGACTACATTATCGTCTAAGATCGCTCCGGCAGATATTAGCACTATTGCTAATGCAAAAAGTATGTTACTGGCTAAACCTATTTTAATATTCAAATTACCCATAATATTCTCCTCTAAGGAGCACCTATACTAAGGCGCTCCTTATAAAAACAATAAACTACTCAACTAATCCAGCGGCAGCACCGCCTGCAAACGCTACTTTAGTAGCACCATATGCACGAGCTACTGAGACAGCCCCACCCGTTACAAATCCACCAGCGGCTCCGGCACCCACAGCTATTGCAAAACCACCTAAACTTCCGCTGCCAGATGTCGCAGCGCTAGCTAAGTAAGAAATACCACCGGCAACAGCACCCACAATGGAGCCAGGAATACCAACACCGCCACTTACTTCTTCTACTTGCTCAAATGTTAACTCTTGCATATGATCTCTCCTTGAGATGATTTTAAGTTTAAGGTTTGCTCGTTACCGAGCGTTATAACCGCCCTTGCAGGCTTAAAATCGGCTCAAACAACCAGCTGCTTCTTGTTTAAAAAGCGCGCTGCGTTGCTCCAGCACGATATCTGCGCTTAACAGCATGCCCGATTGCAGCGGAACTGTGTTGCCATAAGCGCGGATCTCTTGTTGGCCCAGTGCCACCTGTACCCGGTACACTGGTTCCTGTACGGCGACAGGCATATCGACTTCTCCCGGAAGCACGATAGCCTGCGCCGTTTTTATTACTTCACCTTCATATAAGCCAAAGCGCTGATACGGAAAGGCATCAAACCGTAAACGGGTGCGCTGGCCAGGCATAACAAAGCCATAGGCACGGGTCGGCACCAGTAAAATGGCTTGTAGCTCAGCGTTATCGGGCATAATGGTTAGTAGCGGCAACTCGGCCCGCACATTGGCGCCGGTTTCGACCACCAGTTTGGTAACACGGCCACTAATCGGTGCGGTAATGAGCATTTCACCACGGGCGCTAAGCTCGGTATATTGCTGCGATAGGCGCTGTTAGATCAAGCTACGCTATCGTAAACCCCTTTTTTCTTATAATAAATATATGCGGCAATACCACCCAATAAACCCAATAGAAAATTGCCCAGAGCCCTGATCAGTTGGTATCCATCAATAAATGAATATACGTACCATATGCAATAGACAAGAAAAATTGCAGCTGCTATAACAATAAAATGAAGCTTTCGCTTAGAAAGCACTAATGGGAAGACATACGTAGCAAACAGAGCTAAAATTACTGTATGTAAAATATACATTGCCAGATTCTCCTATCCACCATCGGGCGCTAAATGCTTAGCGCCCGTCATAAGATTAAGCTGCAGCTATTGCACCTGAAGTAAGCCCAGTGGCAACGGCAGTGCTACCAAAAATTGCAGCGCCAATACGGTTTCCAACTGCCCCAGCTGCCCCACCGAAAAAACCTGATACAGCACCAGTAAAGGTTGCTGCAGCAATTTGGCCGATACTACCGCCATTCATAGCAGCACCAATACCACCGATAGCGCCTCCAATAACCGCGCCACCAGCACCAACACCACCACTTACTTCTTCAACTTGCTCAAATGTTAATTCTTGCATAGTATCTCTCCTTGAGACGTTTTAAGTTAAAGGTTGGCTCTTACTGAGCCTTACAATCGCCCTTTTAGGCTTACAATCGGCTCAAACAGCCAGCTAATTAAGCTGCGTTGTTCCAGCACGATATCTGCGCTTAACAGCATGCCCGATTGCAGCGGAACTGTGTTGCCATAAGCGCGGATCTCTTGTTGGCCCAGTGCCACCTGTACCCGGTACACTGGTTCCTGTACGGCGACAGGCATATCGACTTCTCCCGGAAGCACGATAGCCTGCGCCGTTTTTATTACTTCACCTTCATATAAGCCAAAGCGCTGATACGGAAAGGCGTCAAACCGTAAACGGGTGCGCTGGCCAGGCATAACAAAGCCATAGGCACGGGTCGGCACCAGTAAAATGGCTTGTAGCTCAGCGTTATCGGGCATAATGGTTAGTAGCGGCAACTCGGCCCGCACATTAGCGCCGGCCTCAGCCACCAGATTGGTAACACGGCCACTAATGGGTGCAGTAATTAACATCTCACCACGGGCGCTAAGCTCGGTATATTGCTGCGATAGTCGTGATAGCTCGCTATCTAATAGCGTAAGCTGTTGCTGTTGCTCGCCGGGTAAGCGTTCAATTAAGCCTTCTAATTGAGCAAACTGGGCTTTTTGATTTTGCGCACTGGCATTCAGCTCAGCCAGCTGCTGGCGCAGGTTTAATACCAGCTCTTGTTGTTGCTGTAACTCGGTAGCAGAGATGGCGCCGCGTTGCTGCAAGGCAATAAAGTCTTGCTGCCGCTGCAAGTGCAATGCCAGTCTCTCTTGCAATAATTGCTGCTGCGCCTGTAAATCTTGTAATAAGTTTTGACTAAGACGTAAGCGGCTTTGATATTCACTGGCTTGCTGGTTAAATTGGGTAATCACTTGCTCGCGGCGCTGACTAACCAGGGCAATTTGTTGTTGAATACCCTGTTGCAGCGTACTGGAAAGACTATCACCGATGGCAAGGTTGTCTGGCATGCTCAGCAGGGCCAGCCGATCACCGGCCTGCACTTGCTGGCCATCGTCAATAAACACTTGCTGGATAACACCAGAACGTGGCGACATCACTTTCGCCAACCCCATATCGGGCTTTAGATAGCCGGTGACAGTTTCTTTGCGGTTAAAGGAAGCCAGACTTAAAAAAGTGAGCAGTGTCAGCACCACGCCCACCAATATGACGGTAAGCAGGGTGCTACTAAGCGGCTGAGCGATAATCACATCGCCATCTAAGCGGGCACTTTGCTGTTTAACAGCATTAGCGCGAAACAATCCTTGTTCTGCCACAACAACCTCAAACTTCTATTGTGTTTACAACTTTGCAAACTTCGCAATAAATCTAACACTAAGGTACTAGCAAACGAATTACAATATTTTGTTATATTCTTTTTTGTTATAAGAAAAGCGACTTTTTGCTAAGACCTTAGGGGGGGGGTAATAAATTCAATTACTTATGGATTGTTAAAAATCTGGCTAATGACTTGCTAAAAAACTAAAAGCTCAATATTTAGCCAACCTTAAGGAGCAAAATAACTCTGCCTCAAGCCAACCATTACAATTTAGGGTTACATCACAAAGCTGTACTGCTATGCACAGCAACTTCTGCTACTCGAAAAACTCAAGCTCACGGCCAAAGCAGCGAGTTTATATAGTAACTTAGCAACACAGAAATCGCGGCTGAAATGGCTGGTAAAGCCGCTGCTAACATATTTTTCCAACCCTTGTCATATTCAGGCAGCGGGGCGAATAATTTCACGCCAAGGCGTCGTTTGATCAGCCAGGCCAAGCTGAAACTGATAACGACTATCAATGCAAACAGGGTGAACAATTCCATTGCATTCCTCCATTCCCACTAAACTCAGCATGCGGATTTTGGCTTAGTTGTACCCTGTTGTAAGCCATAGCTGCGTTAATTCCGGGCTAATCTGACAGATAATACTCAACTGTAGTCACTACGCGCACCTTTTTAATATGGGGTGTATTGGCATCCCGGTCGCTAATCGAAAACTGCCCCTGTGACGCGGTTTTGATTTTGCCCAGCTGGCTTTGTGAATCCTGCGCAAATTTTAACGCCACTTCGCGCGCTTGCTTGGTCGCTTCCTCAATCATCTGTGGCTTTAGCTCATTCAGTGCCGTAAAGCTGTATTCCACCCGGTTCTGGTAGGGATCCTGATTAAAGACAATACCCTTACGTCCCAGTTGCCCGATAGCACTGATTAAGCCGCGGATTTTTGCCACATCCTTACTGTAAACCGTTAGCGTCTGGCTGGCGATATAGCGAAACTCCGCCCGATCGCCCTCACCATACTGCTGCGCTTTTTTATCAATCACATTAGGCGCGGCACGGCTGATGGCACTGACCTCGACACCGCCCTGTTGCAAAAACGCCGTAATTAGGCTGCTTTGCTGCTCCAGGGTTTCAAATAAGCTGCCCAGCTGATTATCGGCCACCGTAAACTGGATCGGCCAAATTACGGTATCGGCTGCCACTTCCTGCTCGGCCAGGCCTTTTACATTGACCACCCGCTCATATTCTTTAAATTTTACCGCCATTTGCTGCACCAGAAATCCCAGTGCCGCCAGCCCGAGTATCAGGCTAAAACCCAGTATTGTTGCTGCCTTGCTTTGCATCTTCATTCTCCTTATTGCCAGTACCCCACTGCAATACCGGCATACTGTGCGACTTAAGTGATTAACGCCGACTTAATAGTTTAGTTGCTGTAGCACACCGGCAGCAATTTGCTGCTGGTTATATACCCCGCTATCCAGCACCCAGCCGGTGACCAGCTTCGCCGGTGTCACATCAAAGGCCGGGTTAAATACCGCAGCCTGCGCCGGCGCCCACAGCGTTTGGCCAAAGGCCCCCGACACCCCACGTACTTCATCCGCAGCGCGCTGCTCGATCGGAATAGCCCCCCCATCCGGACAGGCCAGGTCGATAGTCGTACGCGGTGCCACCACATAAAACGGCACCTGATGATAATGCGCCAGCACCGCCAGGCTATAGGTACCCACTTTATTGGCAAAGTCGCCATTGGCGGCAATACGGTCGGCGCCAACAAAGATCCGATCCACCTCACCGCGAGCCATTAACATCGCCGCCATATTGTCGCAAATCAGCTGATAGGGAATGCCCAGTTGTTCGCACTCCCAGGCTGTCAGCCGGCCGCCTTGCAATAATGGCCGGGTTTCATCTACCCAGAGCCGGATAGCTTTGCCCTGTTGCTGCGCCAGCCGGATGACGCCGAGCGCCGTACCAACGCCAGCAGTGGCAAGGCCACCGGTATTGCAATGCGTCAGTAACCGCTCGCCGGGTTGCACCAGCGCAGCACCATTTATGGCAAGTTGCTCACATAACGCCACATCTTCGGCAAACAGTGCTTCTGCACAGGCTACTGCCGCCGCGACAAAATCCGGCTGCGCCAGCGCCGCCAGCATAGTGTCCAGGTTATTCATTAAATTGACCGCGGTGGGCCTTGCCGCACGCAGCACAGCGGCGTCTTGCAGCAACTGCTCGCGGCTATCCCCCTGCAAGGCGCGGTAAGCCAGTAACAGCACAGCGCCAATGCCAATAGCCGGCGCACCACGTAATTGTAAGTTCTTGATCAGGCTCACCATCTGTGGCACGGTGGTGCAATGCAACCATTGCTGTTGCTGGGGCAGTAAGGTTTGGTCCAGCACATAGAGCTGTTGCCCGACGATTTTCAGGCTTAAGGCGGTCAGGTTTTTCATCTGTTTTATCTCATTTGGCGTTGCAGACGTCTGGATGTTTTGCGATTATGCAGCCCTGTTTACCCCCGAGCAAGTGATTGAGGCAACCCGATGACGGCTTATCATATCTTTACCCCGGACGATGCATTACGTTTTGCGGATCAGCATAGTGAACTCTTTGGCGATCACAGTAAATTATCTGCCGTTGAATTTGGCGACGGTAATCTGAATCTGGTATTCCGGGTCTGTAATGATAAAGGCACCTCGCTGATCGTCAAGCAGGCATTACCCTATGCTCGTTGCGTGGGGGAAAGCTGGCCGCTTAGCACCGACCGCGCCCGGATCGAGGCCGAAGTGTTGCAGCAGCATGGGCGCTTTTGCCCACAGCATACGGTGGAAGTATTGCATTTTGAGCCGGCGTTGTCGGCTATTTTAATGGAAGATCTGAAGCAGTATCAGATTTTACGCAGCGAGCTGGTCAAGGGTAAAACCTTTGCGCATCTGGCCAGCCAAATGGCAACCTATCTGGCACAAACCTTGTTTTATAGCAGTGATTTTGTGCTGAGCGGCCCGGTTAAAAAAGCCGCCGTGGCCCGCTTTATCAACCCCGAGCTGTGCCTGATCACCGAGGATTTATTCTTTACCGACCCTTACTGTAATCACGAGCGCAATACTATCCATGCCCTGATTCTGCCGCGGGCACGCCAGCTGTGGCAGGATGAAGCACTGCAGGCCGAAGTGGCGGCGCTAAAGGCCGACTTCTTATCCAAACCCCAGGCCTTGCTGCATGGTGATGTGCATAGCGGCAGTATCTTTATTAATGCTGATAACTGCAAAGTCATCGACGCCGAGTTTGGCTTTTATGGCCCGATCGGCTTTGATGTCGGGTCCCTGCTCGGTAACTTATTGCTAAACTACGTCGCCTGCCCCGGCCTGTTTGCGCCAGCACAAGCAGCGCAGCAACAAGCCTATTTATTAGTGCAAATCCGTGAGCTCTGGCAGCAATTTGCCTCGCAGTTTAGCCAGTTAATGGCCAGCGAAACGCAAGACAGCGCCCTGCAAAACAGCCGCTACCAGCAACACTTTTTACAACAGGTATTGGCAGATAGTCTGGGTTACGCCGGTTGTGAGCTGATCCGCCGTACCGTTGGCTTGGCGCATGTCGCTGATTTGGAGAAAATTACTGATGCCAAAAAGCGGGCAGAGGCGGAGCTTCGAGCGATTGAGTTGGGGCGGGCCCTGATTATGCAACGGGCAAAGTTAGCGCAAATGGACGCCGTGCTAACCCTGGTGCAGCAAGTTACGGTATAGGTTAACGACACCTGGTACGCTGTTCCTGAAATAACTGCTTACATTTTTCGCGGCGGCCTTACTGGTCGTAGCAGGCCCGGCTATGGCAGACTGTTGTTAATAAACTATTACAACAGGGATGACGATGATTTCTGCCTCGGCATTAAACAAAGTGTTTGGTAGTGGCGATACCCAGGTGCAGGCGTTACGGGATGTCAGTCTGCAAATTGCTGAAAACGAATTTGTTGCCATTATGGGCAGCTCCGGCTCCGGCAAATCGACACTGATGAATATTCTTGGCTGCCTGGATACGCCAAGTAGCGGCAGCTATCAGTTAGCCGGTGCCGATGTCAGCCAACTGGATGACGCTGCCCTCTCCGCCATGCGTAATCAGCATATCGGTTTTATTTTCCAGTCTTTTCACCTGTTACCACGCCTTAGCGCGGCCGAGAACGTGGCGCTACCACTGCGCTATACCGCTACGCCGGCTGAGCAGGCATTACAACGGGCCGAAACCTTGTTACAGCAGGTTGGTCTGGGTCATCGTATGCACCATAAACCGGCCGAGATGTCTGGCGGCCAGCGCCAGCGGGTAGCGATAGCACGGGCGCTAATCAATAACCCCAAGGTGATCTTTGCCGACGAGCCAACAGGCAACCTCGACAGTAAAACCTCAGTCGAAATTATGCAGCTGTTAACCGAGTTACACCGCCAGGGCAATACGGTGGTGATGGTGACGCATGAGGATGATATCGCTGCCTATGCGCAACGGGTGATCCGAATGCGCGATGGCCAGATCCTGGAGGATAGCGGATGTTCAGTCTGAGTTTTGTCTTTGCGCTGGCACTCAGTCAGCAAGCCGATCAGCCATTACCGCTGCTGTTAACCGGCAACCTGGTATCGGAATACCGGCAAAATATCGTGGCGCCGATGAGCGACACCTGGCGTATTCAGGTGCAGTGGCTAAAACCGGAAAATGAAGCCGTACAGGCCGGCGACCTGGTCGCGGTATTCGATGCCGGTACTATTCAAGCCAATATCGAACGCCTGAAAACATCCCTGATTAGTGCGCAGGAACAGTATAAACAACTGGAAAGCCAGCACGCCTTAAAGGTGCTGGAAGCCGAGTATGAACTGGAGCGGCGGCAGTTACTGCTGGAAAAGGCCGATATCGATGCCGCTGTGCCTAAGGCCAATTTAAGTTTGTACGATTATGAAAATAACCAGCTTACCCAGCAACGGGCGCGCACCGAACTGAAAAAAGCCGGCGAAACCCTGGTTACCGCGCGCAAGGAGCAGCAAAACGCGCTCTACAAGCAGCAGCTGGTGATTGATAAAGCGACAGCAGACCTGGCTGAGGCCGAGAAAAACTTACAGAATATGAGCGTTTATGCCGAACGGGATGGCGCCATCAGTTACAGCCTGCATCCCTGGTACCGCACTAAGTTATTCGCCGGCGTCACCGCACAGCCGGGTTGGCAAATTGCCGAGGTCACGGAAAAACAAGGGCTCTATGTTGAAGCCTGGGTGCACGAAGTCGATGTCGCGCGGCTGCAGCAAGCCAAACAAATTGAAGCACGCTTTGATATTGCTCCGGAGCAGCCCTTTACCCTGTCGTTACAGCAACTGGCCGGCCAGGGTGAAAAGCGCCAGGCCTGGGGCAATGCCCTCTATTACCGCGCCAAATTTACTGCTGAGCGCTTTCCGATCAATCAACCTATGCTGGGCATGGGGTTATTACTGGAAGCCCGCTAATGAAGCTGCCCGCTATCTTTACTATCAGTTTATTCAGTCTGAGCTTGTGCGGCCTGACCGCCTGCAGCAAGCCCGGCGATGAGGTGACGCAACAGCAACAGCGTCAACAGGTGCGTGCAACCGGTCAGCTGGCGGCAGCGACCTACTTTACAGTGTCGCCACCCAGTGTTGCCCGGATGTGGCAGTACAATATCCGCGAAATGGCACCCGAGGGCGCCATGTTAGAAGCCGGGATGCCGGTGGTAGGCTTTGACGGCCAGAGTATTCAGGATGATCTGCGCAATAAAAGCATTGAACTGAAAAGCGCCCAGCAGGAGCTGGCAAACCGCCTGACTACTGATGAGCAGCGCTATGAAGAGCTGAAGCTGCAACTGGCAGAACGTAAAAACGATCATGACCGGGAACAGCGCAAAGCCGAAATCGTCGATCATTCCCGCTCTGAGAACGACCGCCGTAAAGCACAAATTGACTTTACGCTGGCGAAAAGCCAATACCAGCTGGCGCAGCGCCGGCTGGATTTTCATCAGCAGCAACGCGAAGCAGAAAAGCAGATTATCTCATCAAAAATTGCCCGCCTGACTGCCGAAGTACAGCAACTGCAGGCAGAGTTTGCTTCGTTACAAATCAAAGCCCCCTATGCCGGCATTATGGTGTATTTGCCTGACTATAATGGCGAGAAATCGTCAGTAGGCGATACCGTACAATTCGGACAACCTATTGCCGAGGTCAGTCAACTCGACAGCCTTTATATCAAAACAGAAATTGATGAAATTGACCTGAAATATCTGCAGCCTGGTTTGACAGTACAAATTACGCTGGACGCCTATCCCGAGCGTAACTTTAGCGGGGTGCTGACTGATCTGGGTAAGGCGGTGCGGAATAGATCCGCCGAAAATCTGAGCCGGGTGGTTGATGCCAGTATTAAACTGGATGAGCCGGACTTAAGTATTATGCGGCCGGGTATGAGTGCCCGCCTGGTTATTCGTCTGTCGCAGGGAGCGAACTAATGCGGTTACTCTCAGGTTTTATTGTTAGCGTTGCGATGAGTGCCCTACTACTTGTGGGCTGCTCTGATCCGGCACAAACCCAGCCCTTGCTTAAAGTCAGCAGCGGTGAACTGGAACATCGCATCAGTGCCGAAGGTGAGCTGTTTGCGGTAAATTCCATCAGTATTAATGCGCCCCAAAATACCCGGGGCCCGCGTTTTATCGCTGAGTTGGCGCCGGAGTACAGCAGTATTCAACCCGGCGATCTGGTGATCCGCTTTGACGCCACCCAACTGGAGCGCAGCCGCCGTGATGCCAGTAATTCTCTGGCGGCAGTGCTTTCTGATCAACAATTTAAAGGTACCCAACAAGCGGCTGAGCTGGCGAATATCGGTCTGGACCAACGGCTGGTGCAGCAGGAGTTTGCCTTTGCTGATCGCTTTAGTATTGATGATATTCAAATCCGTTCGCGGTTGGAAATTCTCGATTCGCTGCAAAACAAAGAATTTCTTGGCGAAAAGCAAGCCTATCTTAACTGGCAACAGCACAGCTTTGCCGCCCGCTCGCAGGGTGAACTGGACTTGCTGCAACTGCAAAAAGGCCAGCAGCAAAGCTTGTTAGAACAGGCCGAAACCGGCTTGTCAGCGCTGGAGATCCGGGCACCACACAGCGGTATTCTGCTTTACGACAGCAACTGGCGCGGTGAAAAGCCAGAAGTCGGTCGCATGGTGTTCCCTGGCGAAAAGCTGGGCAGCATCCCCGATCTGAGCCTGCAACACCTGAAGCTGCAAATTATTGAGCAGGAAGCCGTCGGTCTGGCGGTGGAGCAAAGCGTTAGCTTTCGGCTGACGGCCCGGCCGGAGCAGCTGCTGTCCGGTAAAATTGTCAGTGTTGGCCAGGTAGCGCAGTCCCGCGAGCGACGCGACCCAAGGCGCTATATTGAAGTGATCGTCGCCCCCGACAGCCAGCAAAGCTTTTTCCTGCCCGGTGCCAAGGTCAGAGCCGAGATCCTGGCCAATCGTTTATCCGAGGTTCTAACCGTGCCACTGCAGGCGGTATTTAGCGACGAACAAGGGCAGTACGTTTGGAAACAACAAGCAGGCAAACTGGTTCGCCAGCATGTCAGCCTGGGCGCGAAGAGCCTGACCCATACCGAAATTACTGCCGGCCTCAGCGCAGGCGATCGGATCAGCCTGCTGGCACCGGAGAATTAATATGCAGCACAGTGCGATGCTTAAAGATACGCTGGCCGAACTGGCGCAGCATAAGTTACGAACCTTTCTTACCTTACTGGGCATGATCTTTGGTGTTGGTGCGGTGATCGCGATGCTGAATATTGGCGAAGGCGCAGAGCGTGAAGCCTTAAAAACCATCGAAACCATGGGCCTGCGCAATATTATCGTCGAGAGTAAAAGCTTTGATGAGAAAACCCTGCTGGAACACCGCAAACATTCCCTTGGCCTGAGCCAGAGTGATCTGCAAGCGGCGGTCAGTACCCTGCCCGGCATTACCGGCCATAGTGCCGAGCGGCAGTTGGAAACCTATGCCATTATCAGCCATAGCGGCAAAAGCGAAGGGGTAGCGATTGGCGTTTTACCCAGCTATCTGGAACTAAGCAGCCTGCCGCTGGCGGCCGGACGCAACTTTACCGAGCTGGAAGATCTGTATGCGGCCCAGGTTGCTATTCTGGGCTCGCAGATGGCGGCCAGTCTGTTTCCGGACGGTGATGCGCTCGGCAAAAATGTGAAAGTTAACCATGTCTGGTTGCAGGTAATTGGTGTGCTGGCCGAGCCCTATACCGGCCAGAATGAGTTTCAGGGTATTAAACTCGGCGGTGAACAGAACCAGTTGTTTATGCCGCTGCAAACCGCCCGTAACCGTTTTCGCAGTATTCCGCTGGATGCCGAACTCAGCTCCTTCCGGCTGCAGCTGGCTGAGGGTGCTAATACTGCTATGATAGCCCGCGCCCTGAATCATCTGCTGTTGCAACGCCATAATGATATTGATGATTTTCGGATTGTGGTACCGGCGGCATTGCTGGCGCAGCAAGAACAAACCCAGAAAATTTTTAATATCGTCATGTCCTGTGTCGCCGGTATTTCACTACTGGTCGGTGGCATCGGTATTATGAATATTATGCTGGCGACCGTACTGGAGCGGACCAAAGAAATTGGTTTGCTGCGGGCCATTGGCGCGACCAAGCGGGATATTAAACTGCAGTTCGTGGCCGAGAGCTTTACCATTGCCATTGTCGGTGGTATCGCCGGTATTCTGTTTGGCATAGTGCTGTCGGAGTTAATTGCCTTCTATTCCGGCTGGGCGGTGTCCTGGTCGCTACCGGCGATAGTGCTGAGCTTTAGCATTTGTGCGCTGATTGGTATCGCCTTTGGCGTCTATCCGGCGATCAAGGCCTCTGAGCTGGATCCGATCACTGCGTTACAAACCGACTAGGTGTTAGTTAAGGACAAAAGGCCGCCAGTTGCTGGTTGGCCTCGTGCCATACAGTTGACGACTGTACTGTTTTTAACCATAGTACCAATAGCAAAGCCGACAATAGTGTTATGTATCGGGTTAACAGGACAGTCCTATGAAGTTACTGCTATTACTGACAGTGTTAATCCTGGCCTTGCCACAGGCTCTGGCGAGCATTCCGGTGTGGGTTGGCGCCTATGAATTCCCACCTTATTTGCAACTGCAACAGCAGCAGGCCAGCGGTTTAACGGTGCAATTGATTGCAGAACTGAATCAACTACAGCAGCAATATCACTTTGAATTAGTACTCACCACACCGGTACGCCGGCATCAGGACTTTCAACAGGGTCTGTTTGATGCAATTTTTTTTGAAGACGAAAACTGGGGCTGGCAAAAGAAAGGGCTGATGATGCAGGCATCTCCGGCCTTTGCCCAGGATGACGAGGTTTTTATTGCCCTGCAGAGTCAGGCGCAATCGCAGCAATGGTTTGCAGATCTGAGCCAAAAGAGCAAAGCCGGTATTCTGGGTTATCACTACCGTATCGCTAACTATGAAACCGATCCTGACATCCTGGCGAACCAGTATCTGATGATCCCGGTAACAGACCACCTGGCCAGTGTCGAATTAGTGTTAAAACAGCGCACCGACACCGCTATTGTAACCCGCTCCTTTATCAAACAGTATTTAAAGTCTTACCCACAGTATCAGAAAGCCCTGCTTGTCTCCGACCGGGTCGACCAAAGTTACCAACTACAACTGCTGCTGGATCCAGCGCATCCGTTAAAAATGGACGCGCTCTACCAGTGGGTATGCCAGATTATGCAACAACCGGCGATGCAGCAGGCCTTTGCCGACAACGGCTTAACCTTGCTGCCCAAACCAGACTAAAACAGCGTGGCTGCGCCTGTATCAGGTCGCAGCCAGCGCACAGCCTTAGTATTTAATGCTGCATCCATAAGGGCGGGTTACTGCCGGATCCGGCGCCTGGCCTGCTAACACGGCCTTAGCGGCATTGGCAAAATACGGGGTGGCTTTGGCGATATCTTCGACCTTGGCCGACGGAATGCTATCAATACCGCCCATATACTGCAGCACACCATTCTTATCAATCACATACATATGCGGTGTGGTGCGGGCGTCATAGGCTTTACCCATTACGCCATCTTCATCGAAAATGACCGCGGTTGGCGCAGCGCCACGGCTGCTGGTCAGCTCGTCAGATTTTGCCTGATTTACATGGCCCTGCTTACCCGGTGCCGAGGAGATCACACTCAGCCATACCACGTCTTGCGATGTCAGATCTTGTTGCAGTTGCTGCATATTGCCCTGATAGTGTTTTACCACAAACGGGCAATCGTGATTGGTCCACTCCAGCACCACATTCTTACCGGCGAAATCCTGCAGGCTATGTACCTGACCAGCGGAATCTTTTACGGTAAAAGCCGGAGCGGGTTGTCCTACCTGTGGTGCTGCCGCCAGACTACCGGCAAAGACCGCGGCCGCGGCCAGTGCTAACAATTTCATTTTCTTCATCTTAGACTCCTGTTGCGTTAAAAACGGGCGACCTTACTGACTACTGAGTCGCTCTAAGGTTTGCCGGAGCGTATCCGGCGTTAAAATCTGCGGTAACACTTCCGGCGTTTGCCCTGGCCAATACAGCACATATAAGGGCACGCCATCACGCTGGTACTGATGTAGATAAGCGGTGATCTCAGCGTCGCGACGGGTCCAGTCGCCTTTTAAATAGGTCACATC
Source organism: Alishewanella sp. HH-ZS (assembly GCF_001704375.1). Classification (NCBI taxonomy): domain Bacteria; kingdom Pseudomonadati; phylum Pseudomonadota; class Gammaproteobacteria; order Alteromonadales; family Alteromonadaceae; genus Alishewanella; species Alishewanella sp. HH-ZS. Next base: position 84,415 of record NZ_LZEJ01000005.1, read on the forward strand.
ATACAGCGCCAGCGCAGCCTTACTGCTGTCGGTGTTCAGCGCCACCCGCTCATTGACCAGACAGGTAATGCACCAATCGGCGGTCATATTCACCAATACTGGTTTGCCGCTTTGTCTCAGCTGCGCCAGTTTATCCGGGCTCCAGGCTTGCCAATGTGCGTCCGTTGCAGTCGTTACCGGCGCGGTGCTGTCTGGCACCAGACGTAACACAGCAACTGACAATAACAGTAGCAGCGCCGCCAACAGCGGTCTGCTCCAACCGGCGCGGCTAAATTGCCAACTACCGTATAACCAGCAGGCAGCGGCGATTGCCACCATACCGCAAAGCAGCACAGCAACCGCATCGATACCCGCCTGGCGACCAAATACCCAAACCAGCCATACTGCACTTAAATACAACGGAAACGCCAGCAGCTGCTTAAGCGTATCCATCCAGGCACCGGGTTTGGGCAGTGCCTGCGCTAATGCCGGCAAATAGGCCAGCAGTAAGAATGGCAGCGCCATCCCCAGCCCTAAAGCAACAAATACCAGCAGTGCCAGTAACGGCGGCTGGGTTACGGCATAACCTAAAGCCCCGCCCATAAAGGGCGCAGTACAGGGGCTGGCAACTACCACGGCCAGCACACCGGTAAAGAAGCTGCCTTTGGCGCCCTTGCTCTGGGTTAAACCGCTACCGGCACTCATCAGACCAAGGCCAAACTGCACCACGCCGGATAAACTTAAGCCCAGGGCAAACAGCAAATACGCCAATAAAGCCACCAGCCAGGGGCTTTGTAACTGAAAGCCCCAGCCCACTGCCGAACCGGCCGCGCGCAGTGCCAGTAATAACAGCGCCAAACTGACAAAACTCAGTACCACGCCTAGCGTGTACCAGAGCGCATCACGGCGTTGCTCAGCACGCTGACCGCTATTTGCGGCGATACTTAACGCTTTGAGTGACAGCACCGGAAATACGCAAGGCATCAGATTTAGAATCAGACCGCCGGCGGCAGCCATCAGCAGAACCAGCCACAGGCTAGTGCTTTCCGCCGCAGCGGCAGGGCTGCTTTCAGCTACCGCCTCTAACAGCAAGCTGTAGCCCTGGCCATTACCACTGACCAGCACCAACTCAAAACTGTCCGCTGCACGGGTAAAATAGGTATTCAGGTTTTGCCGCAGTAACCACTCCCCTTCGCTGAATACCAGTTGTTGGGGTGCAGCATGATCCACCAGCTCAGTGGCGGCGACAAAAAACTGTTGAAAATCGACATCCGGCAAACCGCTAACCGCCGCAGAGAAGCTGCCGCCGGCAGTATCAAAGCTGCCGCGTACCGCTAATGGCAACGGCTGGCTGCTTTTACCCCGGGCGACCAGCGCAGTCGCACTATCAAAAAGTACTGCCGCTGAACCCACTGTCAGCTCTAGCTGCAATTCGGCATCTGCCGGGATACAAATTTCCTCACAGACCAACCAATCAACCTTGGCCTTAATCGGCAGGCTGCTGTCGGTATAATCGAGTGGTATTGTTAATTCTGTCAGCAGGATAGTCGAACCAGCGAAACCGTAGTTCATTAGCGGTGGAATAGAAAACGCCTGCGGTGTCGGCCACTGGATAGGGCCGGTGCTCACGCCTTCGGGTAACTGCCAGCTAATACTGGTAGGTAAGCCCGAGTCACCGGGGTTTTGCCAATAGGTATGCCAGTGTTCATCTGGAATAAAATGCAACGCCAACAGCAGTTTTTGCCCCGGCATCACTTGCTGATACTCGCTGACCAGCTCAGCCCTGATGTGCTTACTTTCGTGCCAGCCACTGCTGTGCGCCCAGACTGCGGTACTGATACAGCAGCACAACAGCATGCTAATGAAAATTCTGAACACTGTTTCCACCTCCGGTTAGCAATTTACGTTAATACAACATCTGCGATCAACCGACCAGAGAAATTGCGGCAAAATTAAGCTAAAAGCAGTAAAAAACACGATAAGTGGCAAGATGCGGACGCCACTTTAAAAAACTGGAGGTAAGCCATTCAGAGCGGACCAGGGCAGCTCATCGCCGCCCGGTTATTTTAGTGTTACCGGCGCCGAAAGCGCATATCACGATAGCTATGCCGCTCACCCGGCTCAGCCGCATAGGGTTCCAGCGTAAAGCCGGTAACCTGACGGCGGTTATTCAACTGAAAGTGGATTAACGCCGGCCCGGCGACATTAGGATCAGTCCATCGCACGATAAAGCTATGATCGGCAAAAGGTTCCAGCCGACCTTGCAGATTAATCATTCGCGCCGATTGCAGGCTTAACCCCTGCGCGTCCTGAGCAATCAGCATGCCACCAAACCAGTTGTCGATATAGTTGCCAGCATACTCCTGCAGCGCCAGCAGTACCTCGCCGGTACCAACAGGTTGTGCCGCGGCCGGCCGACCCGCCGCCCGCTGTTGCTGCGCGGCATAAAACGCCACCCAGTCCTGTTGCTGGTCAGGCGCCAGATAATGCTTTAACAGGCTTTGCACCACCGCCTGACGGGCACCACTATTCGAACCATTGTTCAGCACCACAAAACCCAGCTGCTGCTCCGGCACCAATACCAGATGCGCCTGAAAACCAGACAAGGTGCCGGTATGATGCACCACTTTAACGCCATGCATATCAGCCATGCGCCAGCCCAGACCATAGGCGGCAAAATTAACCTGATCCAGCTCGCGGTCATTACTGCCCACCGCCATCAGAGTTTGCGGCGCCCACATTTGCAGCAACTGCGTCTGACTAAAGGGCGCGCCCGCAGCGGCCTTACCCTGATACTGCGCCAGCAAGAACTGCAACCAGGGCACCAGATCGCTGGCACGGCAAACAATACCGCCGGCGGCGGCCGACATCAGCATCTTGCCGTCAATGGCATTACGCGGGATCGTGACAAAGCCTTCTTCGGCGCTAAAGCGATATGGCTGAGCGACGTTTTCTAAGAGATTAGCTGGCTGTTCTCCGGCAAAACACTGCATATTTAACGGCGCAAAAATGCGTTTGGCGACAAAATCCTGCCAGGGTTCGCCAGCCACTTTCGCCACCAGCTCGGCAGCCGTAATATAGAGCACATTGCTGTACGCATACTGAGTCCGGAAGCTACTGACCGGCGTCAGATAACGCAGATTATGCACCACTTCTTCGCGGCTAAAGCCACTGGGCTCAGGCCAAATCATGCTGTCGCCGGCAGCCCCGGCGAGGCCGCTGCGCTGACTTAACAAATCGCGAATGGTAAATTCAGCTGTTACCCAGGGATCCTGCAGCCGAAACTGCGGTAAATACTGCACCACCTTGTCATCCCAGCTCAGCTTGCCTTCATCGACCAGAATCGCCACTGAAGCGGCAGTAAAGGCCTTACTGACCGACGCCAGCCGAAAATAGGTGTCACTATCGACCAGGGCGCCCATTGCCAGATCGCGCTCACCAAAGCCCGCCAGATGCAACACCTGACCATCCTTTACCACCGCGATGGCCATACCGGGTGTATCAAACTGCTGCAACGCCGCCGGCACCAGCTGCGCCAGATCTGGCAGCGCGGCTGGCGGGTTGGCATTGGCCCAAACGCCAACACTGCCGGCAAAACCAAGTACACAAAGCAAATAGCGTATTGTCATTCTGCTGTCCTTTAAACTTGTGGTCTGAGCAAGGTCATTTTCTGGCTGGCACTGAGCGTAAAGTACTCGCCCGGGCCACCGCCGCGCAACAGTGGATCGGCCGCCAGCGTATCAAAGACGCCATTAACCAGCAGTTGCGGTGCAATATGCACCCCTATCACTTCGCCTAACACCAGCCAGGTGGGTAACTCGCGACCATCGGCGGCCTTGAGTGGCAACAACTGGCTGAGTTTACATTCAAAGCGCACCAGGCTTTCTGCGACCTGCGGCGGCCGGACTAAACGCGACGCAGCCATCGTCAGGCCAGCCAGTTCAAATTCGTTGACCTCAGCCGGTACTGTCGCACTGGTTTGATTCATCGCCGCCGCCAGCGGCCGGCTAACCAGATTCCAGCAAAACTCGCCGCTTTGCTGGATATTCTGTACCGAATCTTTCCAGCCGGTGCTGGCAAAGCCAATAATCGGTGGGCTGTAATTAAACAAATTAAAAAAGCTGTACGGCGCCAGATTAACCTGCCCCGCGGCGCTGATACTGGAAATCCAGCCAATCGGTCGCGGGGCAATAATGCTGTTTAGCGGATCATGGGCCAGGCCATGACCCTGTGCCGGTTGATAAAAATGCACGCTTATTTTACTCCTACTCCACCTTTGCCGTTAGCCCACTACTGATGGCCGCAGCCTGCTTGTGTTTAGCCTGCCAGTAAATTAGCTTAAGTGCCAGTGTTGTTCGATTGAGAGCCGTGCCGATGCCTGATTTTCGCAGTGATACCGTAACCCGCCCCAGCCATGCCATGAAAGAGGCGATGTTTCACGCCGCGCTGGGCGATGATGTTTTTAATGATGACCCCACGACGCTGGCCCTACAAGACTATGCCGCTAAGATGCTGGGTTTTGACGCAGCGCTATTTGCACCGAGCGGCACCCAGACCAATCTGATTGCGCTGATGAGCCATTGCCAGCGTGGCGATGAAGCCATTGTCGGCCAGCAGTGGCACACCTATAAATGGGAAGGTGGCGGTATGGCGGTGCTGGGCTCGATTCAGCCGCAACCGCTGGCGCTGCAGGACAATGGCACTCTGGCGCTACAGGATATTCAGGATGCGATTAAACCAGACGACCCGCATTTTGCCCGTACACGGCTGATTGTGATTGAGAATACTGTCGGTGGCAAAGTGCTGCCGCTTAGTTATATGCAACAGGTCGTCGCCTTAGCCAAAGCGAATAATTTACAATGTCATATTGATGGAGCCCGGCTATTTAATGCGGCAGTCGCACTGGCGCCCAATCATCAGCTTAGCCCGCAGGCGATGGCCCGGGCACTTTGTCAGGGTTATGACTCAGTCTCCATTTGTTTATCCAAAGGTCTGGGCGCACCGGTTGGCTCCTTGTTATTAGGCTCTGCCGACTTTATTCAGCGTGCACGGCGCATTCGCAAAATGCTGGGCGGCGGCATGCGCCAGACCGGCGTGATTACCGCAGCCGGCCTGTATGCGCTGCAACATAATATCGAGCGGCTGGCTGAGGATCATGCCAATGCCCGCTTGCTGGCGGAAGGCTTACAGGCGTTAAGCCAGCAAGGCCGCTTTGCCGGCCAGCTCAGGGTATTGCCGGTACAAACCAATATCCTGTTTACTGAACTGCCGCTGGCGCTGGCCGATGCGTTACAGCACTTTTTGGCGCAGCATCAGGTTCAGCTAACCGCCAGTAACTACGCTAATGCCAGCAGTCAGTTCAAACGCATGCGCTGGGTGTGTCATTTGGATATCAGCCGCGGCGATATTGAGCAGACACTGGATTTATTAGCCAGGTTTGCGCATAGTGAAGCTTAACTATTTTGCCAGCCTTGCCGCGGAGCCTGACCATGAAACTGACCTTTATTGCTGCTGCCTTATTTGCCGGTAGCCTGTTAAGCCTGAATAACAGCCATGCTGCCGAGGTGCTGCGCATCAGTCCGCAGCTGGAGCAACAGGTGATCAACTGGCGACGCGATCTGCACCAGTATCCTGAGCTCAGTAACCGCGAGTTCCGCACTGCTAAGGTGGTCGAAGATCACTTGCGCAAGCTGGGGTTAGAGGTACAAACCGGCATCGCTCATACCGGTGTCGTGGCCATTTTGGATAGCGGTAAACCGGGGCCGTTGCTGGCACTACGCGCCGATATGGATGCACTGCCGGTTACAGAACTGACTGATCTGCCGTTTCGCTCGACTGCAAAAGGCGAATATCGTGGCAAAGAAGTGGGTGTGATGCATGCCTGCGGCCATGACTTACACGTCGCCATGCTGATGGGCGCCGCCGAATATCTGGTACAGCATAAAGCGCAGCTTACCGGCAAGGTGATGTTTATTTTCCAGCCGGCCGAAGAAGGCGCACCAGCCGGTGAAGAAGGCGGCGCGGCACTGATGTTAAAGCAGGGCCTGTTTGCTAAACATAAGCCGGAGGCGATCTTTGGTATTCATGTCTGGTCAGCGGCCAATACCGGTGTGGTGCAGTATCGCAAAGGGCCGCTAATGGCCTCGTCGGATCGCTTTGAAATCCGCGTTAAGGGAAAACAAACCCATGGCTCCGCGCCCTGGGGTGGCGTGGATCCTATCGTTGCGGCAGCGCAAATCATCAATAACGTACAAACCATTGTCAGCCGGCAGATTAATATTACCCGCGCCCCGGCCGTACTAAGCTTTGGTATTGTTGAAGGCGGGGTGCGCAATAATATTATTCCGGATGAGGTTTATCTGGAAGGCACTATCCGTAACTTTGATTTAGGCATTCGCCAGCAAATTTTTGGCCTGTTAAAGCAGGCAGCCGAAGCCAGTGCTGCCGCAACCGGCGCCACGGCCGAAGTAAAAATTGAAGAGGGTTACCCGGTAACATTGAATGATCCGGAGCTAACCAGCCGCTCGCTGCCTATTCTGCAGCAGGTCGCTGGTCAGGATAAGGTGCAGGAAGGTCAGCTGGTTACCGGCGCCGAAGATTTCTCCTACTATGCGCTGGAAACGCCGGGCCTGTTTGTATTTTTGGGTATCACCCCAGAGGGCCAGGATCCGGCCAAGGCGCCAGCCAACCACTCGCCCTACTTTTATGCCGATGAAAAGGCACTAAAAACCGGCACCGAATTGTTTATTAACTGGGTGCTGGCGTACTCTGCAAGCTGATTGTAGACTGGTGAACTGCCACCCCGGAGCGGCATGGCAATAATGATAGTAATAAGTCACCAGGAGTTATATGCGCTTCGCTACCTTTTTAGTGATTGTCTTTGCTTGTAGTGCGGTGTTCGCTCAGCAACGGCCGATGTCTGAACAAGTACCAACCGGTCAACCTCTCGGTACCGGCATGCCAACCGGCTTTCAGTTTCGCGATATGACCCGATTAAGGGACATCGCAAATAGCGCCATTAGTACAACGTACAACGCTTTTCTGGTGGATGGCCTGCCGGAAATTACTGGCACTGACAACGGTGTAAACTGGTGGCACGTTAATCCACTGCTTGAACGTGGTGATTTTGCGGCGGCGCACAATCAGTTACAACAACTGTTAGCATTCGGCAATGAGTGGGCGGCGGTCTTACTGGCCGTGATGGCTGAACAGGGTTTAGGGCAACCGGTAGACCCGGTTACGGCTCTGGCTTACTATCAGCTGGCCGCCAAAATCCAGGACGGTACACCGCAGCCCGCACAGCAGGAACTGCTCAAACAACTGACACCAGCACAAATTCAGGCCGCAACCGAACTCAGTAGCCAGCTTGCGACCAGAATGCAGATTAAACCCTGGGAATACCAACCCAGGGCGCAACCGGTGTTGATACCGGATCCAAAAAATGGCCTGATACTTAACCGCAGGGAGCGCAGTAAGGAATATTTTGGCAGCGCTACCGTCTTTTCCCTGGTCAATGAACGCGGTGAAGTCCTGTTCACTGAAGCGGTATCGTCTCATCCGGCTGGGCATTTTGTTGATTCCACCAGCAAATTTATGCAGCGCCGCCGCTACGAGCCGGCCGGTACCAAACAAATCGCTCGTTTAGTCGCGGATATCCCACAAGGAAATGCCGTACATACTAAATCGTTACGGCTGCTGATCGAACAACATCAGCTGTGGCAACGGGCAACGGCAGGTGAAGCCTGGGCGCAATATCAATTAGCGCTGCTTCTGGATTTGGCAGAGATCCAGGTCGGTAAAAGCCGTCTGAACTTTGAGCAAGCTTTACCCACTAAGGAATTACCCGTCTTTGAGTTGTTTAACCAGCGGTACGATATGCTGAGCTACTTCGCCAAACCAATCAACGCACGTTTTAGCAAAACTGAACAAGGCGAGTTAATCTCAGATACGCTGGATTCAGCAGCCTTAGCCCAGATCAAAGCCGACCTTGGCGAGGACGCTCCGCCGGGCTCTTACCGGGTTTATTCACAACACCTTGGTATGAAATCGAAAAATGCGGTTATCGAATGGCAAATTACGGTTCCACTGGGCTTAAGTGCCAACTTCTGGTTAAAGCGGGCAGCAGAAAGCGGCTTTGAACCGGCGCAACGCGAACTGGCATTGAAGCTCAATACCTGGGAACAATACGTGGCGGAACAAGGTAAAGACCCGCTGGTTATGGCCTGGTATGCGACCCGTTTATATAATGAGGAACGCAAAGCTGAGGCACTAACCCTACTACAACGGGCTGAGCAAGCTGGCTATCCGCACGCCAAGCGCTTTCGTGCCTGGCTAACTGAATACGACCTGTAACCAAGGACTGTTACCATGAAACAACGCTTAACGCTCGCCTTCTTGTTCGCCTGCAGCCTGCCCGCTCAGGCCGAACTGCCACTGCAACAACTGGAAACCTTATGGCAGCAAGGTGCCTATGCCGAGGCAAAAAACCTGCTGACGCCTAAGGTGACGAAGAAAACCAAAGATGCCTTTTTACTGGCGGCGCTGGGCCGCACTGAGCTGGCCTTGGGTGAAGCCGAAGCGGCCACCGACTGGCTGGAAAGAGCCATTAAGCTTGACGGCACTAATCCGGAGTACCAGTTCTACTATGCTAACGCCAGCTGTAATACCGCCCAAAAGGTGAATATGTTAAGTGCCCTCGGTCACGCCAAACGCTGTGTTAAGGCCTATGAAACGGCCCATACACTGGCCCCAACAGAAGCCAAATATTTACAGGCTCTGGCGCAGTATTATGCCCAGGCACCAGGTGTTGCCGGCGGCGATAAAGCAAAAGCGATGGCGCTGGCCAAACAACTTACTGAGGTAAACCCGCTAAAAGGTCAGCTATTACAGCTGGAACTGTTACTGCGTGAGGATCAGGCGCAGGCCGAGGCCTTACTAGCAGCTAATCCCGAGTTACAGCAAAGACCCGAGCCCTATTTCTTACTGGGCGTAACCCAGGCAGCAAAGCGCGATTATCCGGCGGCGATAGGTCAGTTCCAGCGCGCCAGCGAACAGGAAGCGGCCGATAAGGATGCGCTACGCAGTAAACTGCTGGCGTTATATCAACTGGGCCGCGCTGCGGTGATTGGTAAAACAGCAACGGAGCAAGGCATCGGCGCCCTACGCCAGTTTATCGCCGAGAGTAGCGAGCTGTTACCGGAATATCAGGATTGGGCACAGTTTCGCTTAGCTCAGCTTTATCTGGCCAACGAACAACGCCCGGACGCCGAAGCGCTGCTGCGGCCACTGCAAGCCAGCACCAAGGACGATAACCTGAAAACTGAAATTAAAAAGGTACTGTAATGCGGCCACCGGCCATGCAAGGCATTCACCATGTGGCGCTGATTTGCAGCGACTATGTGCGTAGCAAGCAGTTTTATAGCGAAACGCTCGGCCTGACGATCCTAGCCGAGCACTACCGCGCAGCGCGCCAGTCCTGGAAGCTGGATTTACAGCTGCCTGATGGCAGTCAGCTGGAGTTATTTAGCTTTGTAGGCGCACCACCCCGCCCCAGCCGCCCGGAAGCGCAGGGTCTGCGCCATCTGGCCTTTGCGGTAACAGACTTGGATGCCTGGCTGGCTTATTTACAGCAGCAAGGTGTTAGCACCGAGCCAGTAAGGGTAGACGAATATACCGGCAAGCGCTTTACGTTTTTTCAGGATCCGGATGGCTTACCGCTGGAGTTGTATCAAGTCTAGCTGCATAGCGATAAAGCAACTACTCCAAACGCCAAACCAGACCTCGACTCCGGTATGCTTGGCGTACCGGAGTCGTCATCTGCGATAGTGGGATAGAAACCTTTAGCTGATGTAATGCACCGCCTGTTAATGATTACTTCTTAACCGCCCGGCCAGGCTCATGTTCATCGTAGCGAGGAAGCTGCGCATCCTGGTCATCCCAGTTTGCTCTGGAAGACACAAAGTTATGTGATATCGGCTGTTCCAAAATATCGGAATCTAATATGCCCAGCCTTAAGCGCAATAACTCTGGCGATGCGTTGTTACTGCTGAAAATTGGCGATGCACAAACTTTGCAAAAATGTCGTTTTTTGCCAGGCGCGGTTTCATAACAACCCATTTGCTCCTCGCCTGTTTTAATCATTAAACCAGCCTTACGTACGAAACCATTTGTTGCATAAGCAGTGCCGCTGCTTTTTCTGCACTTTGAGCAATGGCAATGAATAATTGACTCAATTCCACCATGTACTTCTATCGTTACCGCACCACATAAACAGCTACCCTGATACATCCGACTTCCTTATGCTGTCGCTTAAATTAGTTTGCGCGCTGAGTTTCACGCATCCGTTTTGACAAATTGTCAGGTATGCTCGCCCCAATATAGACCAGCGCCACCCATACAGCGCCGCTTAGAAAAAGTAACCACTCTATTGCCGGGCTCAGTTCGACGAAAACATTACCTTTAGTTGTCGCCGAGAGCATGGCCAGCAACAGCAGGTTAAAGCTGCCCAGCAACACCTGTTTATACTCAGCTGCCCGCTGCAACAAAACCAACATACCTAAGATGGCGATCGCTAAAAAGCTGGCCGAGATAATGGTTAGCAAATTATGCATTGGTGTGGTCACCGCAATAAAGGCATAGACCATAGCACCCACCCCAAATATCTGTACCGTTTTGCTGGCGATGGATTTTGGATACGAAGTGGAGATAAGCCAAAACATCACGCTAAGGCTGGTCGCGTACAGCAACATGGCAACAAAGGCGAAGCTGCGTGCGGTGTTAGTCATGCCATTTAAAGCCAGCGGCTGAAATAATGCCGAGACATAATTGGCAGTAAAACTAAAACCATCAGTACTGGCATCCCAGCTGGTGCCACCGGGATAGTTCCAGGCGGCAAGGAGCCAGAATGGTATGGAAAGGAGTAGTACGTTGAGTGGTAGATATCGTTTGATCATGGTTGATATAGGTATTTCTCCTCTAAAATGTTAGCGCACGTAGCACGGGCCAAAACACGCACAACTTTGAGAGCCTGGGCCACGTATAGGTCGTTTGTGGCTGCTCTTTTTAGCTTTTCCCCTCGATTTTTCGCCACTCCAGAACTTTTTCCTTGGCTGCAAAAAAGTCAGGAGACTCGTGATTTAGTTGAGTGAAATTTTCAACATCGCTAAATGTTACATTCTTGTATTTGCATCGAGAAAAATAAGATTTCAACTTTGTTAAATGACTTTTTTTAGGTCGCTCGGATTGCGCTATCACCCAATACAATATATCGGTGAAAGCTTCCTCATGGCGCCCCTCCTGCCGCAAAACATTTGCCATGTCTTCGTGAACAGACGCATCAAGCGCTAGGGTCTGTCGTAGCGTAAATTTAGACTTTTTTGCATGTTTCAAATATAAGTCTTTTTGAATATGAAAATACCGCCAAGCTAAATCAAAGTTTTTATCGCTGACAGCCGTCTTTGCAATATGTTTCGCTTCAGCCGCTTTGCGCAAATAATCATCAGAAGTAATCATCAAATTTCCTTTTAACTATTACAGAGAGCATATATAACAGGACTTTGTAAGCTCATTGCCTATTAGATACCAGTGTTGCATGGCGCTTTGCTAATTGGCTTCCGCAACGCAGGCAGTCCAGTGGAAATTCAGCAACTTGTTAGGAATTATTTGCCATTTTTTCCTGAGCTTTCCTTATTTTTTCAAGCTCTTCTACAATCGGATTCTTTGCACCTTCACTTTGTGCGAAGGGACGCAGATCAATGTGATTTTTTTCGACAACTTCTTTATCCATGTAACTATAAGTTGCTGTAACAACAAACTGTTCAGGCAATGAATTTTTAGAATCACCAAAAATAACCCACCCCTGACCAAGCGCAAAAAATAATTCCTGGTTTGGAGCAAAGCTATCAAATGTCGATGAGAATATACTTGCTTTCTTCAAGTTTTTATCCGATTCATCAAATTGATAAAAATCTTTGTCTAAGTCGAGCTTTACCTTTAGTGCAGGTGTCTTACCACTATTATAAATTTTTAAATATAGAAATGGTGTATGAGGCCTCACGAATGGCTGAATTACCAAATAAGGCCGAGACATAGCTTCCGTTTGCTCTTTCATCATCTGTACGGAGCGTTCACTCATATTCGACATCTTATGAGTCAGGTACGCATATATCCCGGTGACAACGACGAGAATCGCCGTCAGTATTTCCATTACCATAAACTCTCCTCATGTCTAACACCCGCCACAAACAAGAGCAACTTGTTGCGAGTCGAGCCGCGAAGCGGCGTTTTGGTGATAATTGCTATGTGTTAGCCTGTCCACAATTTTTGCAGTAAGTAGTAGATGCAGCGATTTCTGCCTGGCAATACTTGCAAGCCTTCCGTTCTCCGTGGATCTCTTCAGGTTTTTCGCACTTAGCTTTCTGAGTAAAAAACATCCAGATCGCGACAATAATAAAAACAACACCTGCAAGTACAGTTGCAGCAACTAGATACACACCGTAGATAGCAGCTGCTGCGATTACTACCCCAATCGACCAAGGTGCAATAACTACAGCTATTAGTATCAAAACTATTAGTATGGCTAGTTGCATTCACTTTCCTTACCGCAAATTTGCCTTAACTAATGTTTAGAACATTACATCGCTTCTTTATAGCTTACAATAAGTTATAGGTACAGCCGGCATTTGCCTTAAAAGCAGATTAATTCGTCCAACAAAATGAAATTTGGTTCTTTACGCTGCAGGCATAATGCCCACTTCTTCGCTAAACCATTAATTGCGTATCACACAAAAGGTGTTTAACCCACTATCGCAGATGGCGACTCCGGTACGGCGAGCATACCGGAGTCGGGCAGCATCAAGATAGTTTGGTAGGTGTTTTAGGTTTGTTCAGGATTGGGATGCTTGGCGGCTTGAGTGGGCTCGGTATTTGCTGCCAACGGCGCCAATTGCTGCCCGACTTTTGTTAGTGCCTGCGCCACCACTTGGGCCGGTTTATGGCGCAGTGCCAGCATCAGTCCGGTTAGCATAATCAGCAGCACGCCGGCGCCCTGCAACAGACTTAACTGCTCGGCAAACAGCAACCAACCGGCCAGAATAACGGTTACCGGCTCCAGATAAGCCAGGGTAGCGTACACCCGGGTCGGTAAATGCTGCAAGGCGACAATGGCGCAGTAGATCGCCAAAAAGCCGGGGAAGATGCCGGCCAATGCAATCCAGAGCAGGCTGTCGCTGGTTGGCGGCGCCATACCGCCTAAAAATGGCAATACGCAACAGGCGCCGATCAGCAGCTGATAAAAGGTGCGTTGTAACTGCGAGTGGCCAGGCTGCGGCCGGCGGTTTAACAGCAAAAAGCCGCTGTAGGCCAGCAGTGATAACAGGCCAAACAGTAAGCCGGGCAACTGTGCGGCATCCAGCACCAGTTGAAACTGGAACTGCTGTAGCATGGCAAAACCTAAAAAAGATAAGGCAATCAGTCCGGTATCGGGTAAATCCAGCTTTTCCTGCAGCAGCCAGTGCGCGACGACGGCTGATAGCGGCGGTGCCAGATACACCAGCATTATCGCATTGGCCAGGCTGATATACTGAATAGCACTGAGAAAACACAACATAAAGCTGGCCAGCAGTACGCCATTTAGCGCAATGCGCCAGTCGGGTTTGGTTTTTAGTAGCGCCAGCCGGCCGCTGGCCAGTAATAACAGCAATAGGCAGAGTGCGCCCACCGCCAAACGATAAAATGTCAGCTCAGCGGCGGCCAGGCCACTTAGTCTGGCAATCACCCCGCTACTGGCCATCGCTACTGCCGACACCAGCGCCAGCAGCATATAAAACCCCATGGCTTACCTCAAATAACAAAACCAGCCTACTGTTAGCGAGTATGCCGGTTTTCAACGGGATTTTCGAGCGCCCTGAGTGCTGGGTACGCGTTTAAGATTCTCAGATCTCTCACCTTCTGGCATTGACACAAGCAGGAAAATAGAGCTACCCGCAAACAAGTGCTATTCGTAGTTCACTAAAGATTGTGCATTGATAAATGAAGCCGAAAAGGCTACAGTTGTAGCTTAATTGACTTCATTTGGTGTTACTATGTCTACCCTTGCCTCTTTGTTGTTTAAAGAATATCGCCGTCAGGTGCTGGGCTTGCTGCTTTTGCACCCAGAGCAAGGCTATCACGTTCGGGAAATCGCCCGTTTAACTGATACCCAAGCAGGCACCTTGCACAAAGAGCTCGCAAAACTGGCTGAGGCCGGTATTTTGCAAAAGACCCAGCAAGGCAACCAAACCTATTATCAGGCCAATACTGACTGTATTGTTTTTGAAGAGCTGGCCAGCATTATGCGCAAAACCAGCGGCTTGACTGAGGTGTTGCAATTGGCGCTACAGCCTTTGTGTTCGAAGCTAAGCTTCGCAGCAGTGTTTGGCTCTGTTGCCAGCGGTAAAGCCCATACCGGAAGTGATGTCGACGTGTTGCTGGTAGGTGATGTTACGTATGCAGACGCAATTAAAAACCTGTATCCGGCGCAGCGGCAGCTAGGCCGTGAAGTTAATCCTAAACTCTACTCACCTGAGGAATGGCACACAGCCGTTGCTGCACAATCCGGTTTTGTCAGGCAGCTTTTGGCCAGCCCCATGCTAATACTATATGGAGATATGAATGACATTAGACAATCTGATATGGAAACTGCTGGAGCGTATTGAGCCAGATCAGTACGCTATTCAACGTCTGGTTGAGGCGGCACAACGCAATATTAGAGATGCCCAACTGGAAGGACTTAGCAATGAAACCCGCTTTGATACCGGCTACAAAGCCATTATGCAATTGGCCAATGCAGCACTGCAGGCATCTGGCTTTCGCACCTTAACCAGCAAGCCAGGCCACCATCAAACGTTGATCCAGTCCCTGGTGAAAACTGTTGGTATAGAGACAGACCGCATGATTGTGCTTGATGCTCTGCGTAAGCAACGCAACGTGACGGATTACTCCGGTGATTTAGTCGAAGACGCTGCAGTAAAAGAATGCTTAGAACAAGCGCAAGACCTTATAGTTTTAACCATTGCCTGGCTAAAAACCCATAACAGCGGTAGTTAAACACAACAACCCGCTGATATTAGAGTCTGAGACACTCGTCGATCCATAGCTGGTTAGCCGGGCCGCCGTTGTACCATTGCAAACAGCGCTTTGACGCCCGGCTTTTTCCATTAACCCGAGTTCCGCATGCCGGCAGCGATACCGGCAATGGTGACCATCAGCGCGCGGTTGCTTTGTGCGGTTAAATCATCCGGTGCCTGGCGAGCGCGCTTTAACAGCTCCACCTGCAGGATATGCAACGGATCGACATAGGTATTGCGCAGCATAATCGACTCGCGGATCCAGCCTTCTTTTGCCATCAGCGTATCGCTGTGAATTAACTGCAGTAAGAGCTGGCGATCGGCTGCCAGTTGCTGCCGCAGTTGTTCGCCCAACGGTTGCAAGGCGGCCGGTACCAGCACCTTGTCATAGTAGGCCGCGATCTCAGCATCGGCTTTTAAGAATACCATTTCCAGCATCGACAGCCGGGTAGCAAAAAACGGCCACTGCTGCTGCATTTCATCCAACAGCGTGCTGTGGCCCGCGTCGACGGCCTTGGCCAGCGCACTACCGGCACCGAGCCAGGCGGGCAGCATTAAACGGTTTTGCGACCAGGCGAAAATCCAGGGGATAGCCCTTAAACTCTCGACGCCACCGGTCGGGTTACGTTTTGCCGGCCGGCTACCCAGTGGCAATTTACCCAGCTCCTGCTCCGGCGTGGCGGCACGGAAATAAGGCACAAATTCCGGATTATGCCGCACCACCGCACGATAGGCGTCGCAGGAGTCGCTGGCGAGCGTGCTCATAAGCTGGCGCCAGCTGGCTTTGGGTACCGGCGGCGGCAATAACAACCCTTCCAGTACCGCACTGGCATACAGCGCCAGGCTGCGCACCGCTAATTGTGGCAAGCCGAATTTAAAGCGGATCATCTCGCCCTGCTCGGTCACCCGCAAACCGCCGACTAACGAACCCGGCGGCTGCGATAAGATCGCCGCATGCGCCGGGCCACCACCACGGCCAATGGTACCGCCGCGGCCATGGAATAAGGTGAGCTTAACGCCATAGTCACGACTCAGCTGTACCAAGGCTTCCTGCGCGCTATATTGCGCCCAGGCCGCGGCCAGCACGCCGGCATCTTTGGCTGAGTCAGAGTAACCAATCATCACTTCCTGGCGGCCATTAATATAGCCACGGTACCAGTCGATGCTAAGCAGCTGCCGCATACAGTCTGGTGCGTTTTGTAAATCACTCAGGGTTTCAAACAAGGGCGCTACCGGCATTGGGAAGCTGATACCGGCTTCTTTTAACAATAGTTGCACCGCCAGCACATCTGACGGCTTACCAGCCATCGAAATCACATAGGTACTTAAGGCTTCACTGCCATGGCGCGCTACGATATCGCAGGTATCCAGTACTTCTTGTACTTCAGCCGATGGCTGCCATTGCTTCGGGAACAGCGGTCTTTTATTCGGCAGTTCGCGCAGTAAAAAGGCCTGACGATCGGCCTCGCTCCAGGCAGCGTAATCGCCCAGCCCCAGATAACGGGTTAACTCTGAGAAGACCTGAGCATGGCGGCCGGCATCCTGGCGGATATCCAGTTTTAGCAGCGTTAAACCAAAAGCATAGCCGCGGCGCAGCGTGTCAGTGAGCCGGCCCTGGGCAATGCGGGTCATGCCGCTTTGTTGCAGTGACTGATAGCACAGCAGCAAGGGTTCTAGCAGCTGCTGGTTATGCCAAATCAGATCGGCCGGGCGCTGCAGCCGGTCATGTTTTAAGGCTTCGGTTAACCAGTCGCGGGTATAAATCAGTTGCTGGCGTAACTTATTTAACACGGCGCGATATGGCTCGGATGCCTGTTCACTGGCGGCTTGCAGCTCTGCCGAGGCCTGGTTCATCGACAGTTCGGTCGACAGCAAGTCTAAATCTTTAATAAATAAATCTGCCGCCTTCCAGCGGCTTAGTAATAGCACCTGACGGGTTACCTTGGCAGTAACGAAAGGATTACCGTCACGGTCGCCACCCATCCAGGACGAAAAGCGCACCGGCGCTGCGTCCAGCGGTAAACCTTCGCCCAGTGCGCGTTGTAAATCGGTATCCAGCTCGCGCAAAAAATCCGGCACCGCCTGCCAGAGTGAGCTTTCAATCACAGCAAAACCGGATTTTGCTTCATCTACCGGCGTTGGCCGCTGTTCGCGGATTTCATTGGTATGCCAGGCCTGGCTAATCAGCTCGGTGAGCCTGAGCTCGGTTTGCTGGCGCTGCCACGGCGTTTGCGGTTGTTCCAGCGCGGCCAGACAGCCGGCAATTTCGGTAAGCTTGTGGATCAGGGTGCGGCGCGCGACCTCAGTCGGGTGTGCGGTTAACACCAGCTCAATCGACAAATCATGCAGCGCCTGGCGGATATCGGCTTTGGCGATGGCCTGCTGTTGTAAACGCTGAAACAGTTCGGTGAGCGGTTCCGGCTTTTCAATACTGCTGCGCCCGGCGGCGCTAATACTAAATTGCTGTTCGGCCAGATTGGCCAGATTCAGAAACTGCGCAAAGGCGCGGGCCACCGGCAGTAACTCATCATCCGACAGTGCCGTCAGCACCTGCCGTAGCTGTTCCGCCTGCTGATTATCACCTTGCCGCGCTGCCTTAGACAGCTGACGAATTTGCTCCACCCGTTGTAACACCGCATCACCCAGATGCTGACGCAGTGTTTCACCCAGCTCGGTACCCAGTAACCCGACATTGGCTCTGAGAGCCGCATATTGATCCATAACCGTGCTCCACTGCTTATTGATAACATACACCCTAACGCGTTCTGCTTTGGTACTCAACACTGATTGCTTACCAATTGAGCAACAGTTTTTACAGCATGTCGCCGCGCACTGCACCGCGGCGCATTTGCGTTTATACTGCGCCAGTACTTTGTAAACAGGAGCTGCTATGAGTGATTCAGCCAGTCAAACCAAACCGAAAAAAGGTGGCGGCCTGCTACCCAACCTGCTGATTAACGTGGCCATTCCGGCCATTATCTTAAGTAAATTCTCCGGCGAGCAGCACTTGGGGCCGGTATGGGGTTTAGTGGTCGCGCTGGCATTTCCGGTGCTGTATGGCCTCTGGGATTTAAAACAGGCCGGCAAAGTGAATTTTTTCTCGGTGCTGGGGGTGATCAGTGTGCTGCTAACCGGCGGTATTGCGCTGTTGCAGCTGGATGCCGGCTATATCGCGATTAAAGAGGCTGCCATTCCCGGCGCCATTGGCCTGGCAGTGTTAATCAGCCAGTATACGCCCTACCCGCTGGTGCAAAAATTTATTTTGAATGGCGAGATCCTCGACACCGACAAGCTGTATCAGGCATTGGCCGAGCGGCAAAGTACCGCGATGTTTGAACGCAAACTGGCGCAGGCCGGCTATCTGGTCGCCGCCTCGTTTTTCTTATCGTCGGCGCTGAATTATATTCTGGCCAAGGTGATCCTGGTCAGCCCACCAGGCACCACTGCCTTTAATGAAGAGCTGGGCAGAATGACCTGGCTAAGTTACCCGGTGATTGTTCTGCCCAGTATGCTGGTGCTGTTTTTTGCCATCTGGTTTATTTTCAGCAGTATCAGCAAGCTGACTGGTCGCGAGCTGGATAGCTTTTTAAACCAGCCGTAGAGCACCATATGGTGCTCTAAAATACCTTAAATCTAGTCTACTTTGTTATTTGGCGGCAGCTGCGCCCGCAGTGCTGCCAGCTCGGCCTGCAGCTGTTGCATCTGGCTGACTAAGTCATGCTGCAGCTGCTGTTTGGCATCGATTTCTTCTTTATGCTCTTCGTCATGCATGCTTTGCACCGCATTCACGATCACCGCAATAAACAGGTTTAACATGGTAAAGGTGGCGATTAGGATAAAGGGCACAAAGAACGCCCAGGCATAAGGGAATTGCTCCATCACCGGCCGTGAAATACCCATCGACCAGCTCTCCAGCGTCATGATCTGGAACAGCGTATACAGGGTGCGGCCAATATTACCAAACCACTCCGGAAAGGCTTCGCCAAACAGCTTAGTCGCCATGACGGCCGACACGTAATACACCAGGCCCAGTACCATGGCAATCGACAACATACCGTTTAACGACTGCACCAGTGCGCCAACGATTTTTTTCATCGAGGGTACAAAGGTCAGTACCCGCAATACCCGCAGTACCCGTAGCGCGCGCAGCACTGCAAAAGGCCCGCTGGCCGGTACCAGCGCTATCGCAACCACGGTGAAGTCGAACAGGCTCCATGCATCTTTAAAAAAGGCGCCGCGATAGGCAAAGATACGCAGTGCAATCTCCAGCACAAATACCGCCAGGATCCATTTATCCAACAGCATCAAAGGCCCGCCGGCCTGCGCCATCACAGTCGGTACTGTCTCTAACCCCAGAATAACGGCGTTAAGCAGAATTAAACTTAATAAGGTGCGCTGCACCCAGTTTTTTTCCAGCCAGCTTGCTACCTGTTGCTGTAAAGTCAAACTCACCGTGCCCGTCATCTCTGTCATAATTCCTCCCGGCTTTGTTGGGCGCTATTGTAGAAGAACGCGCTAAGAGATCAATCGCTATTGGCGTGAGTATTGGATGAGGTGTAATCGGATGGTACAAGCGGTATTTTGCTGCTAAATTACTGCCACTGAGAAAAGGAATTTCATATGACTTATAGCAAGGCTCTGCTTTTGATTGTCTTTGTGCTACTTGGTTTTGCCGGATATCTCGTGCTCACACCCAAGCCAGCGCCACAGCGTGTGCTGCCGCCAGAGCAACAGCTCGTTGCAGCAAGCAGTAGTGACGCGCCTTTGTCCCGCATGCAAACGGTTGCGTCCGCAGAACAATATAGTGTCGATGAGCTACCACTAGTGAGTCCGGTAGAAGGTGATTTACTGGATAACCTGCATCAATTACTTTTTGGGTTACTTAGCACAGCTGAGTTACAGCAGTCATCCATCCTCAGTGAGCAAGGCTACCCGGGTGTTGAGGAGCTCAGATTCGCCGCCAATTACAATGCTTTAGACTTTGCGAGCTGGCTGTTTAATCAACATAATCAGCAAATTATCGCGCCTCATTCAGGAACAGAATTAAATGCGTCAGCCCTAAGAGTACTGAGTTTTGTTAAAGCCGTGACTGATGCAGAACAGGCTATACGCTACCAGCAGCCAGATTTTAGTTTCAACGCAGCGAATCCTTACTCTCAAGCCTTATTAATTGAAGATCAATTGGCATAGGGGCAGTCAGTGTCAGT